>JARRLJ010000640.1:0-6232 GCA_037387025.1 Gemmatimonadales bacterium | reverse complement strand
CAAGGGGGTGTCAAGGGTTTGTCTTGCCCTTCCCCCCCACAACCCGCATCATCATCACAACATGGAAAGCTTCCAGCAAGAATTCGCCGCTGTCCCCGACCAGCTCGCTCGCGGGCTGGAGGGTCGTTACGTGGTGGAGCGTCGCCTTGCTATGGGAGGGATGGCGCTCGTGTTTCTCGCGCGCGACGTCCGGCACGAGCGGCCCGTCGCTATCAAGGTCATCCGGCCGGACGTCGCCCGTAGCATGGCCGCCGCTCGGTTCCTCTCCGAGATCCGGGTGACCGCCAACCTGCAGCATCCCAACATACTCCCGCTGTTCGATTCGGGAGAGGCAGGCTCGCTCATCTACTACGTGATGCCGTACGTGGCGGGCGAGTCGTTGCGCGAACTCATTAGGCGCGAGGGCGAATTTGCCATCGCCGACGCGTTGCGTGTCGCAGGTACCGTGGCAGCCGCCCTCGATTATGCTCACGGCCAGGGCGTGATCCATCGCGACATAAAACCCGAAAACATTCTGCTGCGCGGCACAGACATCTTCGTCACCGACTTCGGCATCGCGTTGGCCATCGCGGAGGTTGGCGGGCATCGTCTCACGGAACCGGGTGCCGCCATCGGGACGCCCGACTACATGAGCCCCGAGCAGGTCGGCGGCGACGCAACCGTGGATCATCGCACCGACGTGTACGCGCTGGGCTGTCTCACCTACGAGATGCTCGCAGGAGAACCACCGTTCGCGGGTCAGCGCGCTCGCACGGTTATGATGCGCCACCTCGCTGACGCAGTACCCCCGGTCTCGACGCTACGGACGACCCTCAGTGAAACGGTCGACCGAGTACTGGCAAAGGCGCTTGCCAAGTCACCGGCGGATCGATACCAGACTGCCACTGCGTTCGTTACCGCCTTGGGTGACGCTGTCAGCGAGGAGCGCCGCGATGATGCAGCCGACCGAGTCACGCGTACACCTGCGTCAATGGCTACCCACGCCACTCCCGCCGGATGGAAGCTCGATCAGACAATCGAGTTTTGTCGCACGCGCGACGGCGTGACGCTGGCTTACGCCACGAGTGGTGTCGGGATGCCGCTCATCAAAGCGGCGAATTGGCTGAGCCACATCGAGTACGATGCCGAAAGTCCCATGTGGCGCCACTGGTGGGCCGGACTGTCCCGCAAGTTCCGGTTCATCCGCTATGACGAGCGTGGCTGCGGTCTGTCGGACCGGGATCCTGCGTCCATCTCCTTCGACGACTGGGTGGCCGATCTCGAGGCGGTGGTGGATGCCAGCGGATTCGAGCGGTTCGCTCTGCTTGGCGTATCGAAAGGAGGAGCGATCGCCACAGCGTACGCTGCCAAGCATCCGGAGCGGGTAAGTCATCTCTTGATTCACGGAGCATTCGCGCGGGGCAAAGTCAAACGAGCGAAGAGCCAAGACGCCCGCGACCGTTTCAAACTCGAGATCGACATGATCCGCCTGGGATGGGGACAGGAGAACCCGGCCTACCGCCAGGCATTCACGACGATGTTCTACCCCGGCGCCACACCGGAGCAAATGGACTGGTTCAACGAGATGCAACGAATCTCGGCGGAGCCGGAGACGGCGGCGCGGATTATGGAAGCCAGCCTGAACATCGACGTCGAAGCCGATGCCGCCCGTGTGACGACCCCGACGCTGGTGCTTCACTCAAAGGACGAAGCGCGGGTTCCATTCGAAGCCGGCCGTCACCTCGCCAGCCTGATCCCGGGCGCGCGCTTCGTTCCGCTCGACAGCGGGAATCATATTCCGCTGGAAGGGGAACCGGCGTGGGAGAAATTCCTGGATGAAATTTATGCGTTTGTAGGAGTTGTGTAGATAGGATGATGTAAAACCACTAGGATTACGCGCAATTAAGGATTACGCGCAATTATGTAAGATGGAACAGGATGATGTAGGATGAGATTGGACGAGGCAGCATTCTGCACACGGTGGTGTGGCTGTGAAGGGTGGTCGGTTCACCAGTTCGTCTCACCATATCTCATATCTAAATTGTAGAGAAACGAATCTCCCCGTCACCCCGTAGTACCGTGTAACCCCTCCAAGCCGGAGGAATCACGTTGTCTATGTCACTGTCGGATCATTTGAGATGGACCGGTTGGGGCCGTGCTCATATGGCCGCGGCCATCGGTTTGCTGTTCGTCGTTAGCGCCGGATTGGTGGGACAGAACGGTTTGCACACCACGGAGGATCCTGGCGGGGAGGATCCCGGCGGAATCGATCCCACCGCCATGCGGACTGCTATCGCCGTGCGAGCCCACGAGGCGCCACACCTCGATGGAAAGCTCGACGAAGCAGCGTGGGCAAGCGCTCCAGTATCCACCGGGTTCTGGCAAGTGGACCCGGACGAGGGGGAGCCGGCCACCCAGAACACCGACTTCCGTGTCATTTACACCGATGCCGCCTTGTACATCGGAGTCCGCGCTTGGGACACCGAGGCGCACAAGATCGTGAGCCGCTTGGCCCGCCGCGACGTAGAAGTTCCGTCTGACTGGATAGCTATAGGGATCGACTCCTACCGCGACCGCCGCACAGCATTCGCGTTTTTCGTGAACCCTGCCGGCGTAAAGCGGGACGAGTACTTGTTCGATGACGGCAACAGTGACGGGTCGTGGGATGCCGTGTGGGACGTGGCGACATCGATCGATTCGGCCGGTTGGACCGCGGAGTTCAACATCCCGTTCAGCCAGCTCCGCTTCAGCCGCGCGGACCGGCACGTCTTCGGGTTCCAAGTAGTGCGTGCTATCGACCGGACCAACGAGGAACAGCACTGGCGTCTCATGGCGAAAGGTGAGGCAGGCCTGGTATCGAAGTTCGGCGATCTCAGCGGCATCGAGGGCATCGAGCCGCCACGGCGAATCGAGGTGCTGCCCTACGTGGCCGCCAGTGGCGACCGCTACCCGGGCGAGTCGAGCAATCCGTTTGCCACCGGCTCGGACCAGACGGCGCGCGTTGGTGGTGACTTGTACATGGGTGTCACGTCCAACCTCACCCTCTCTGCAACAATCAACCCCGACTTCGGCCAGGTAGAGGCGGACCCCGCCGTGGTAAACCTCTCGGCTTTCGAGACGTTCTACCCCGAGAAGCGTCCCTTCTTCCAGGAAGGCCTGGACGTGTTTCGCTTCCCGATTCTCTTGGGTGATGGCGACGGGGCCAACGAACAGTTGTTCTACACGCGCCGGATCGGCCGGCAACCGCAGGGCTCAGCCGACGCACGCGGCGGCTACGCCGAGACCGTCGACTGGACCACGATCCTAGGGGCCGGAAAGCTATCGGGGAAGACCTCGAGCGGCTGGACCATCGGGCTGCTGGGCGCTCTCACCGCGGAAGAAGCGGCGGATGTGATAGACGGAACTGGCGATTCGTATGCGGACGTAGTCGAACCGCGTTCCGCCTACTGGGTCGGGAGCGTGGCCAAGGACTTCAGAGGTGGGCTTACCCAACTGGGCATGTTCGGTACGGCGGTGGGAAGGTCGCTGCCGGACGATGGCAACCTTGACTGGCTGCGCAGCTCGGCATATGCAGTAGCGACCAAGTTCGGCCACCGCTTCGCCGACGATCGCTGGCATGTGGACGCCTGGCTCTCCGGCAGTCACGTGAGAGGATCCGCCACCGCGATCGACGACGCGCAGCGTTCGTCGGCGCGCTACTACCAGCGGCCTGACAACGATCACGTGACCTACGATCCAACACGAACGTCGCTCAGCGGATTCGCCGTCTGGGCGACTGGATTCGACACGCGGTCGCCGGGATACGAGGTGAACGACGCCGGCTATCAGCGCGAGGCCGACCGCACGATTCAGTTCTTGTGGTTCCAGTTGCGCTGGCTGCAGCCGGGCAAGGTGTTCCGCCGGGCTCAAGTAAACTTCAACCAGCACACGGTGTGGAGCTGGGGCTGGGAAAAGCTCGCCGTGGGCGGCAACGTGAACGGTTGGGCACAGTTCCGCAACTACTGGAGCATCAACGCGGGAATCAACCAGAACTTCGAAGCTCTCTCGCCGGGAGCACTGCGTGGCGGACCGACATTCGTAGAACCGTATTCCTGGAGCACGTGGTTCGGGTTCAACACGGACTACCGCAAGGACCTGAGCGCCGGGTTGTTTGGGTCTACCCGCAGCGAGCCAGAGAGTGACGGTTGGAGTTACAGTCTCAGCCCGCGCCTGTCGTGGCGCGCCGCATCCAACCTGGACTTCAGTTCCGGCTTCCGTTTCAGCCGGGGCCATGATGCGTGGCAGTATCTGACGCAAGAGGACGCTGCGGGTGAGCACCGTTACATCTTCGGTGAGTTGAACCAAACGACTGCGGCGATGACGTTCCGCGGCAATGTCATCTTCACGCCCACCATGACGCTTCAGTTGTACGCCGAGCCGTTCGTTTCGACTGGTAAATACCTGGGCTACCGCGAGGTAAACGACCCCAAGGGCAAGACCTTCGCGGATCAGTTCACGGACTACACCAACGATCAAGTTCTGACGGATACGGATGGCAACGTCGGCATCGACATCGACCGGAGCGGCAGCGCGGACATCGACCTCGGCAATCCTGACTTCACCTACATCTCGTTCCGATCAAACGTAGTGTTCCGCTGGGAATACCTGCTGGGCTCGACCTTGTTCCTGGTGTGGCAACACGGCCGGTTCGACGTCACCGACCAACCGGACTTCCAGTTCGGCCACGTAGGACGAAGTAAGACGATGTTGGACGATGCAGGACGGTGTAGCGATCTCAGACCGTCTTGCATCGTCTCACTGCGTCTTACTTCGTCTACCTTCCCCCTAGCCTCCTCATAACCCACAACACAGATTGTCTGGGTCATACGAACCGGGGATCGTCATGGGCCACTATCTCTCCAACCTAACCGCCGCAGCATTTGTATCGGCATTCGCAGCCAGTGCCCCCGCTCAACAAACTCCACCGCCCAACATCGACGAGTTTGTCGCCGGTGTCATGGCTGAGTACGAGGTTCCGGGAATCGGCCTGGCGATCGTGAAGGACGGAGAGGTCGTATTGGCCAAGGGCTACGGCGTACGGCAGCTCGGCGAATCGACTCCGGTGGACGCGCAAACGCTGTTCGGAATAGCGTCGAATACAAAGGCCTTTACTGCAACGGCTCTCGCGCTGCTGGTAGAGGAGGGCAAACTCCAGTGGGAAACGCCGGTGATCGACGACTTGCCGTGGTTTCGGATGTCCGATCCCTACGTCACCAGAGAACTCACAATCAGAGATCTCTTGGTACACCGGAGCGGTTTGAGCCTGGGCGCCGGTGATCTCTTGTGGTGGCCTCCCTCCACGTACAATCGCAAGGAGATCGCGCGTCGGCTGCGTTACGTACCGCTGGCCACGACTTTCCGCAGCACGTACGCGTATGACAACGTGCTGTACCTGGTTGCCGGCGAGGTGATAGAGGAGGTGAGCGGCCAGACGTGGGAGGACTTCGTCGCGTCCCGCATTCTAGCACAAGTGGGGATGACACACAGCAACGTGCGGCACTCCGATGCAGCGAACGGTGGCAACGTGGCAACCACACACGCCCGGATCGGGGGGACGGTGCGCCCGATCAAGCCGTTTACCAGCGACAACACCAACCCTGCGGGGGGCATTAACTCGAACGCGGAAGACATGGCGAAGTGGCTCATCGTTCAACTCGACTCGGGCCGCATCGCCGCAGATGACCGTCTGTTCTCGCCACGCACGACCCGGGAGCTGTGGAGGATCGTGACACCGATCGCGACCGGCAGCACTGCACCGGAGCTAGGGGTGCTGAGACCACGGTTCTCGGGATACGCTCTCGGGTTCCGCGTGCGCGATTACCGCGGCGAGAAGCTGGTAACCCATACCGGCGGTCTCCCCGGCTACGTGTCACTGGTGCTGATGTTGCCCGACCACAGGTTAGGTGTGGCCGTACTCACGAATATGGAATCCGGTGCCGCCTTCAATATCATAGGCATGCATATCCTCGACTACTACCTGGGCGCAAGCGACACCGATTGGTTCGCAGCCTACAAGACCGTGATAACGCGAACTGACTCTATGTTGTTGGCCCAAGACCGCTACAGAGCCGTGCGGCGGGATTCTTCGTCGCGCCCATCGCTTCCATTGGAGAGGTACGCGTCCACCTACACCGATCAGTGGTATGGTGACGTCACGATAACGCACGAGGACGAAAATTTGGCAATACAGTTCAGCCACACGCCGTCGTTAGTG
>JARRLJ010000639.1:0-3489 GCA_037387025.1 Gemmatimonadales bacterium | reverse complement strand
CACCGTCGATCAATCCGGAATCGGTCCAGTAGTAGGTGATCCAGGCGACGTTGCCCACAACGGTAACTGCGGGTTGGTGCATTTCGGTGTGCACACCTTCGGCACGTGTGAGGTACTCTCTTATGGTCCGAACCTCGTGCTCTTTTCCAGATGCCAGATAAACATCGTTCTCACCAAAGGATGTGAAGTCGGGATGGATATGACTGGCGTATTCCTCGATGTCGCCGCGCTCGATTGCCTCCCACATAGCTACGAGAGTGGCCTTGACATCCTCTGCATCCCGACCGGCATCCTGCGCCAAGACCGGTACCGAGAGTAGGAGACAGCCTGCGAGCACCAGCGTTGCCCTCATTCCATCCTCATTGCTCATTCGTCATTACGTGATTCGTCATTCGTAATTCACTATTCGCTATGCGCCCTTCCCGCGTCCCTTCTCTCTGATACGCCTCTTCTGTCCATCAGTCACCATGTCTTCCAGCACCACTTCACGCACGATACGGGCCACAAAAGAGTAACCACGTGCGTCTGCAGTGAGCCACCGCTGCCACTCCAGCTCGTCGAGTGCAGCGTTCAGCTCGGCGCCGGTGACATCCGTGCAGGCTTCGAGCGGTTTCTCGGTAACATGGTCTCCCAGGACCGAAGCGGCGGCCAGCACCTGTTGTGCAGGTTTGCTGAGTCGTCGGTATCCGATTCGAATTGCCGCTACGATTGTGTCGGGCAGATCTCCCGGGAGCGTTTGAGACAGGGTCTTGAGGGGTTGAGGCCAGGCTCCTTTCGTCTCCTCCGGGTCGAGCCCAAGCGCTACTGCATGGAGGAGCTCAACCGCAAGAAGGGGCAGCCCCGCCGAGTCCGACGCCACGCGTCTTGTGAGGCGATCGATTTGCTCGTCTGAATATGCGGGAACCGCCCAAGCCACTAGTTCGCGGAGGGCGGCGTCACTCAGCTTGTCAGTGGACACTGTCGTACCGGTCAAATCGCGGCCGATGCGCGATCTGATATTGTCCAGTTCTTGACGTGATGGTTGTGGAGCCGTCGATATGCACACGTGCAGGCGCAGTGCTGACAAATCGCGCAACATGGCATTCAGTGCCAATAGCGTTTCCCGATCGCACCACTGTGCGTCGTCTACCAGGATGAATACAGGCCGTTCGCCCGCGAGCACTCTGACGATCTCAATGGCGGCATCGGATAGGACCAGGACATCGCCCCTGGGCAACCCAAACCGGTCGGCCCATTCGGGAATTTCGCTCGCGAAGGCTCCCAAAGCTCTGGGCGATGCGGTTGCCAACCCCGGGCCGTGCAACAAACCTCCACGAGCCAGGCCGAGCAATCCGCTGCCATCAGTGTCGGCCTCCACGGCCCGAACCGTTGCTACCGTTGCCCCGTCCAACCGCGCTCGCGCCACCATTTCCTCGGCGAGGCGCGTCTTGCCAGTGCCGGGGTCTCCCTCTATGACACTCGCGGCCGCTCGACCCTGAGATACGACGCCGGCCCAAACACTCACGAGATGCGCCAGTTTGTCTTCTCTCCCGATCAGCGGTGCACGCCGGACCTCGGCTCCCTTTTCCGTGTCGGTCGGCACGGAATCGGGCAGTTTCCAGGAACGCTCTTGCTGCACTCGTTTCAGCAATGCAAGGGTCTCGTCGTCCGGTTCGGCTCCTGCTTCCTCGAGCCGTTGTCTGAACGCTTCATAGCGTCCCAGCGCTTCGGAACGCTCGCCCGAAAGAGCGAGAGCTTTCATGGCCGTGCGGACAGCGCTAGCCGAACCGGGGTCCAACGTGTTTGCCCGCAGCGATATGACGGTGGCGTCGGCCGATTTGCCCGCGGCTAGGAGATTTTCCGCCCATTTGACCAACGGGCGGCACCGCTCCAGTTTTGACTAGCCTCTAGTTGCTTGAAATCCTCCGTGTCCAGCCGTATCGCGTCGGCGGAAAGGCGCACCCGGTCGCCTTCCGTTACCAGTCCGTCGTCACCCAGTGTGCGTCGCAGGATGCGGATGGCTTCCCGCAAAGAGTGTCGCGCCTTGGACTCGGGCTTCTCTCCCCAAAGAATTCCGGTGAGGTGTTCGCGGCTGCGGGTGCGTTTGGGAGAGCGCGCCAGGTATATGAGCAGCGCGAGGTTCTTGCGCTGCAGCAGCTCGGAGGGTGCCTTGCCGCCGTTGTCTTGAATCTCGATCGGCCCTAAAGTGCGGCAGTACAGAGTCATCCGCACCTTCTCTTGGTGTAGGCGAGGGCCTCGTCCCGCAGCGGAGTGTATGCCGAATCGGCACCCGCCCACAGCTCTACGAGCCGCGACATGTAATTACACGCCCGTTCCCGGTTACCTCTCTGTTCGGCTGCACGGGCTCGCAACAACCTCACGTAGGGTGAAAGGGCCCAATCGATCTCGCTGGCTCGCGCTTCTCTGTTGGGATAGCCTCCCGCGGCCTCGAAGTGCTCGTACCACAGCCGCGCGGCATCGGCATCGCCTTTTCGGCCCAGGTTGTCATACCACTCCGCCCGCTTCAGGTGTAGCACGGCGCGCTCAAACGGATCACCGGCTCTGCCAGCCGAGTCGTGTGGCAGCAGGGCGGCGGATGCGTCGAGTGCAGAGTCATACATGCCCCGGATACCGAGGTCCATCGAGGTGAGAGACATGGCGAGACGCTCCGCGATCGTGTCCGGAAGCGCCACCCGCAGGCTGTCCAGCCAGCGTTTTGTCGCGATGGTATCACCTGACGCTGCGGCATCCACACCGAGCGCCCACGCAGCCCGAGAACGAGAATGGCTCAAGGCATCGCTCCGCACTTGGTCTATCATCGTCCGTCCACGCTCGACTTCCTCGTGAGAAACTCCGGACAACCCCAGGGCTGGAGCCACTACACGCCACTCGGCTGCTTCCAACCGGGCTTCGTCCGTGTCGAACAGAACCGCGGCAGAATCAATGTGCCACAGAGCCTCCTTTATCCGTCCCAACCCGATGAGTGCCAATCCCCGACCCTCGTGCAGCTCGGCGCGAGCCGAGTCATTGAACTCTGCGGCACTTAGAGAATTGCCTGCGATAACTGCCTGAAGGCGCGCCAGATCCCACATCGCTGCCAGCCTGAACGCCTGGAGTATGAGAGCACCCTTATCTGGGTCGCTGCTCAGCTTCGCCTGCTGAGCCGCGGCAGCCTCCTGGTCGAACCGTTCGAGGATCAGCCAGCCGAACAAGTCCGGATGCACATTGGCGGGAGCATCCGCGCTCGAGTAGACCTGTGCGTATCGCTGCAGACTCCGCTCCGCCTCAGCACGCCGGGCGAGGCGAATGTAAGACCAGATCAGGGCCAGATGCGTGGGAGCAAACGTGCTGTCCATAGCCGCTGCCGCTTCCAGCCGTTGGGTGGATTTCTCCAGTGGGATCCCGACGAAAGCACCGCGGGTTTGAGACTCATCCGCGTACAGGAAGGCCGCATATGCGTGATTGGGGTATCTCGCGGTTGCCTCCTCGTACGCGGCCATTCGCAGGTCC
>JARRLJ010000638.1:2012-6811 GCA_037387025.1 Gemmatimonadales bacterium | reverse complement strand
CGCGGCTGCAGATCGTCCAGTGGGTTCAGCGCGCTGCTCGTGACAGGTAGGGCCACGCCACGGGCTAGTCCCCAGCCACCGTAACCTTGTACCAGGAGCTTGTCCCCGAGCAACCGTACGTCCGCGTGACCGCCGTCGAACCCCCAATATCCCAGGCGCGTCAACACATGTGTGCGGCCCAGCTGCACCGTGAGCGACCGGCGGTCGTATTCCGCGTATCCCTCCACCAGTTGCAGCGCTGGATCGACGCCGGACCACTCATCGGGATTTGAGATGTCCCAACCCAAACGCGCCTTGCCCACCACGCTGAGCCCCGTTACACCGAGGCCCCAGATTCGACCGTCCACGCTGGCAACGAACGGGTTACCTCGCCTCCTCCCTCCGGCGGAGTAGTAGGTGCAGTAGAGGTCGCCTGTCGGGCAGTACGCGGCAAACCCATCGGGCGTCTCCCAACCACCTTCTGCCCCCACCACCGCGTCAGCTGCCAGAATGCTGTCGAGCTGGACGCCGCGGTAGGCAACCGATTGGTAGCGGGTGTCGATACGTACACGGTAGCCCTGGCCATGAGTGGGCACTGCCCAGAACATCACTGATCCAGTAGCCAGGGCGACCAGCATTCTGGATGGCACCATTAGCCCTCCGGAGGGTTGAAGTCTTCCGGGCCTCTCCGGCCCGACTGCCACATCGCTGCTAAGCTATGGGCAAACGTATGGTACACAAGGCCTTGGCGCACCGCCCGGCCGTTAGGTATACCCGAAAAGAACGGAGTACAGAATCAACCCAATCAACGTCAGCCCAATCGCCAATGCGGCAAACGCGAACACCTTGAACCCTATCTCCAGTTTCCTCGGATAGGGCTCCACCAGGAACTTGTCAAGCTCCCCGCTGTCCACCAACTGTTCGTACTCACGTGGCTTGTCCGCTTTCAATTCTTCAACCGGAACACCGCCGGTGAAGATCACCGGGTCCATCGGAAATTTGTCCGGCCGGAAGTGCGTGTTATAGAAGTGGACCGTGAAAATAAAGCCCACCGCGAGCGACGGCGAAGTAGTCGAACTTCTCCCAGTAGGTGTAGCGTCCATACTTGGGTCGCGGTCCACGACCGGCAAACCATTTGATGGATTGAAAGAACTCCTTCAGATCTGTCTTGTTGAATACCAGGGAATCTTCGGCTCCAACAAACTGCCGCCAGCTCTTGCCCGACGCTTTCTTCTGCTTGAAGACGTCCCGTAGGTGAATTACGAACACCGTTATGAGTGTTACTGCACCAAAGCGGTGCAGAAAGCCTGTTACATTGAATCCGCCGAACAGTCGCGACAGGGACTGGGCCCATCCCGTGTTCGAGAACTTGAGCACCATACCAGTGAGAGCAAGCGTAAAGAAACTGAGCAACATCACCAGGTGCAGCGAGCGCTGGAAGGTTGTGAAGCGCCTGTAGAGTTTCTGTCCCGGTATTGGCTTGTGGCGAGTCCACTCACCCGGCGTGCGCCACAGCCTGAAGAGCCAAGCGGCGGTGTGGAGAGTGGCAAACGTCAGCGTCCCCACCAGCAGGGCCGTCATACCCCAGAAGGCCCAGAACAAGAACGGATACCTGTCCTGGTCGTGGTGCGTCGCGTGCGTCAGATAGCCGGTGAATCGTCTGTTCGCGCCGGGGTGACAACCGGAACAGGTTTCAACGATATTGCGCCGGCTGAGCGTCGACTGCGGCTCAGTAGGTGGCAAGATGTTGTGCGTCCCGTGACAGTCATAGCACTTCGCCGCGGCAGCATCACCCAGCCGCGAGACTTTGCCGTGGAACGTCTCGAAAAAGGTCTCCGACTCATCAATGTGGCAGCGGCCGCACTGGTCCATCATCATCAGCCGGAAATCGGAGCGGTCGGTTCGGCTGATCGTGTGAGACGTGTGGCAGTCTTCACACGTGGGGAGATCCTGCCTATCGGCCTCACCCACACCCGGCCAATGAATGCTGTTCCTGAACCGTTGTTCGATGCCGTTATGACAAGTGCCACAGGTGTTGGCAGGTGTTGGCAACGTTGTTGGGGTTGATTGACGAAGCTGGATCGTCGGGCGGCAAGGGCCGGTGTGCAGTGTGGCAGCTCGAGCACGTCGCAGTCACGACCAGCCCACTCTCAAACAAACCCTGGCCGTGGATGCTCATCTCGTAGCTCTCTACGGGAGTCTCGAGATTGGCCAGGGTCGTCGCGTCTACCTGCGCGGAATCGAGCAGGCCGCGCATGGCTAGCTCCTCCTCGATCCGCACCGCCGCCGCTTCTCCCCGCCGGTGACACCTGGCACACAGGTCGGGTATGTTGCGTGCAAATGTCGGCGACGTCGGCCACACGCTCTTTTGGGTAGCGTGGTCGCTGTGGCAGTCTAGGCATCCTGGTGCATCGGGATCGCCTTGCGCCGCCAGCCTGCCGTGAATCCCCTGCGCATGCTGATCTGCCGGGCCTGCGTGACAGATGCTGCAGTCAACTCTTGACGTCGCCGTTTCACACGGGCGGATGCGGGCCGAACTGACATCGGTATGACACTGAGCACATGCCGTCGCGGCGTGCGCGGATGCATTGTACGCTTGCTCGTCAACAAAGAGTGAAACCGAGTCGCCCTGCGCGATTCCCCGCAAGTCAGGGTCCGAGTGGCATCTGAAGCAGTCACTGTTCGCGGCCCCGGCATCGTACATCACACCGCGGATCACATGCGGTTGGTGGCAATCCACGCAGACCGGAATCACCTCCGGCTGTTCGCGCCACAGGCGACCCTCGATGAACTGCCGATGCACCTGCTCGATCTGTGCGTGACACTGCTCACAGGTTCGGGCAACATTGTCGCGGTTGATGCTTGAACGTGGATCGGTGTGCGGAAGAATCTGGTGTGACGTGTGACAGGAAGTGCACACCGCCGTCACAGTGAGTCCCTGTTGGAATAGACCAGTTCCGTGAATCGAGAGGGAGTAGTTCTGGAGTATGCTGTCCTGTGGGATGTTCCGTGTCTCGGCTACAGGGGATCCCTCCCTGTGACATGAGCCACACAGGAACGGGATGTTCATTACGCGGGTCGGTGACTGCGGATCAGTGTGCGAGAGAACGTCGTGGATTCCGTGGCACGTTGTGCAACTGGGAGCTAAGGAATCGCCTCTCGCTGCCGCCTGGCCGTGTAGCGATTCAGAATGTTCTCGTCCCTGATCTGGGTGGCACCAGGAGCATTCAACCTCGGCTCGATCATCCGGATGGGGGAACTCCAAGCCGATGTGGCACGTTGTGCATTCCATCCCCGCGGCGCCATGCACGGAACCTCGATGCGCATCTTCTGTAACTATGTATCGCGCCGGGTCAGGCCGCCCCTGAAACAACGATGCGTTCGAGTGGCACATGAGACATGTGGCACTCTCTTGGGCCGTGGCAGGTCCTGGCACCAGTAGGGCTATGCCGATGAATCCGACTACCGCCCTGTGCATCCGCATCCTTACTGAGTCGTGTACGTTACGTCGGGCTACCAACGCAACAATTTAGTGTCGCCTAGCCGGGAGCCTTCTCTTGCGCCCTTACCAGCGCCTACGGGAGGTCCGGAAAGTTGGTGGCGTTCGCCAATGCCGCGTACAGATCCTGCAGATCCGATATCGCGGTCACCAAGCCTGGGGTCATTCCGGTCCCCGCCTCACCGAATTTCGCTTTAAACCACGCCTCGTTGGGCTTCTCGCGAACGAACTGGCCGAGGCTTCTACCTTCCAGGTCGTGCGCGGTCCCGTCTGCACCGTGACAACCCCCACAGGTGCTGGCAAACAGCGCCTGTCCAGCGACCTCGTCGCCGAGCGCCCCGACATTGGTGTAGGTAACGGTCGGTGCCACCACGACGGGTGGGTCGACCGAACGGTCGACGTACATGACCGGCCCAGACACTTCGATGTCATAGAGCAAGTTCGGGGCAACCCATTCCTCGCGGATGAACTTCACGATGTTCCACGCCTGATCGGTCGTAAGTTCCAGAGAATAATCTGGGTGGGTGTTATCTCGCGCGTCTATGTCGCGAGCCCCGACATGCATGACCAGGTCAAACAGCCCCTCATAGGTCTGGTTTGCGGGAGTGCTACGCAGGTTCACCAACGAAACGTCGGGCCGCGCCGGGTTGAGTGTGCTCTGGCCGGTGCGATTAGCGTACGACGCCGCATTGCCCTCGCCGTCCCACGCGTGGCATGCCTTGCAGCGATAGAAATCAGCTTCGGCTGTCGTGGTCGGTTGGGTTCCACTACCTCCGGCGTCCGTGGTCCACCACTTGGAGTAGGCTGCCCCACCAAGGATGCCGTCCGCAGCGGTGTACTCCGCTGGAACTGGTCCGGGAAAGTCCGTGCCGTCAGTGCCATCCATGCCGTCGGCACCATCGGCACCATCAGCACCATCAACACCATCTGTGCCGTTAATGCCGTCCGCGCCGGCACATCCGATCGCAACAACGACGGCGAAACAGGCGAGAAAGAGCAGTCCAGTTAGTCGCTTCAAACTCATGGGGTCGTCTCCCGGTTTGCAGTTAGTCCCCCAGGGGTCCAGGCCCAGGGAAATCGCCCTCCACCTCAGGGATCGTCTCTGGTGTCATGCCGCTCTTGTCTTTGCAGGGACTCAGTCTTGGGTGTAGTCGAGTTGGAGAAGAAAGCACGTTCCATGCCGCTGCAGGCTAAGCTCTAATTCATTGCCCTGCAACGTATTATGGCGGCCGACCCTGGTGGTCAATGCGGGCAATTGGGGTAAATCACCCAGTCGGACTGGGGTATTTCACCATCTCCATCCTCTTCTAACCGCCATTGG
>JARRLJ010000638.1:0-1953 GCA_037387025.1 Gemmatimonadales bacterium | reverse complement strand
TTCCCCGGGGCGGAACACTGGCCAAGTGACTGCCGGGCTACCGGCTTCGTCGTTCAGCAGAGTGTGGTTCCACAATGCAGCGATCACTGCCGCGGGCGAACTGAGACCCCTTACATTAGCGATGTTCCCTGCGGCCCTGCCTCCACTACCGCTGAGAGAGTGGCAGCCAAGACATCCCTTGTCCCTCACACGCTGTCGTCCCCGCTGCGGATCCCCGGCTTGGGCGAAGTACCTGACCGAGTAGAGGTAGCCGACCAGGTCGGCCATCTCTTCAGGCCTGAGCTGCGGCACCGAGATCCCTCGCACCCTCATCGCCTGGATCATCTCCGGTGCCTTGTTCCACATCGCCGCTGCGAACCCGAGCAGGCTGTTGTGGACCCCGCGCTGTGCCAGATCCGGTCCCAACTGGCCGCCGCCGCCCTGTACTGAATGGCACCCGATGCAGCCTTTCTCGGTGAATACCCGACGCCCGTCACCAACGAGGCCGGGTACTACATAGAGCGGCCCCGACGGCACCTTCAACGAGTCGGTTTCGAGGAATGCAATGAGGTCGTTGAGTTCGCCGGCGGTGAAGCGGGGGCGTGAGATTCCTCTTGTTTGCATCGCCTCGCTCATCGCCGGCCCGTGGTTCCACATCGCCGCTGCAACCTGGATCGGTGCCACGAACTGACCCCGGGAAGCGAGGTCTGGACCAACAACCCCACCGACACCACCAACCTGGTGGCAGACAATACAGTGCTTCTCAGCAAAGATCTCTTCACCCTTACTCCTATCTCCCGCAGGATCGAAGTAGTCGAGAGTGTAGAGGAAGGCGATGAGATCACCCGTTTCCCCTGGAGTCAGGTGAGGCTGTTCGATTCCGAACTCATGCATCCGTTGGACCATGGTCGGTCGGTGATTCCACATCGCAGTCGCGAGATCATAGAACGTTCGGGAGCGGGGAAACCGCGCGAGGTCGGGACCCTCAGTGCCCCCAAGCCCATTGATCGCGTGACACTTGACGCAGCCCTCGGAGCCGAACACTTGAGCCCCTGCCAAAGCGTTTTGCGTCGGTTGCGACCGTTCTACTTGTCCGATTAGCGGGGCCAGAGGTATGCAGAGAACTGTTAAGAGACACAGTGCAGCGGCTCGATTGCGACCCTGGAGCCCCGACGAGAAGTTGTTTCTCATGCTCTGGCCCTCCCAAAGGGATGTTGTTGCTTGACAAAGTCTGAGACGTCAGTCAGTCGTGACGCAGGCCGTCCCAAAGCCTAGCTACGACCGCCCGACCGCTATCGTCCTTTGGAAGCCAGGGTTCTCAGATAGACCGAGAGGTCCCTCATTTCGTCATCCTCAAAGCGCGGCCAATCCGATTCCGCCAGCTGGATGCGGTCATACATTGCTGGCGCGTGGTCCCACATAGCCGTTGCCAGCCCCAGTGGTGTCAGTGCTGCTTGCGACTCGGCCAGGTCGGGCCCAATGGAGGATTGGCCGCCCTGTGGATGGCAAGCCACGCAACCCTTTTGCACGAAGAGCCGCTGCCCAGTCTCCGCGTCGCCCTCCATATCGTAAAAACGGAGGTAGTAGAGAAAGGCTATCACATCAGCCATCTCTGTGCCCTGGAAACGCGGGAACGCCACGCCTCTGGCTGCCATCGCCGCTGCCATCCGTGACGAATGATTCAACAGTTCCCCGGCGATCTCTGAAACCCGTAATTGCTGAGTCGCTACGCGCAGATCCGGACCATACGCGGTGCCACGGCCGTCGCTCCCGTGGCACCGGACGCATCCGTTTGCATTGAACAGCCGCCGGCCCGTATTGGGGTTCGGTGGTTGGAGCAACACGACATCACGACCCCGCATCGTCGAGACCCTTCTGATATACGCCTGCATATCCGCAATCTCGTCTCCGACATACGTCGGCATGGGAACCCCACGTGAAGACTGCTGGGCCTGCATGACCGGTCCGTGGTTC
>JARRLJ010000637.1:0-2915 GCA_037387025.1 Gemmatimonadales bacterium | reverse complement strand
CAGATTTCTCAGTTGCGTCTTGCTGCCTTACCGTCAATACGTCATCTACCTGCAGATCGGTCAATAGCTGATACCGTCCATCGGGCCACTCCACCTCTAAGCTGTCCACGAGTTGTGCAGCACCCAGACCGAAATGAATCCGGTCATCCATGGTGGAGATGTATCCCCTGTAGGTGGTGTGGTAGATGTACTGCTTTTGTGCTCCGGTCGTGAGAATCAGCTTCGATCCGAGCCCGCGGTTATTGGGAGACTCGCCCTCGAGTCTAATCTGCAGGTAGTGTGTAGTGTCGTCAGCTGGTTGCACATTGTGGTAAATGAAAGCGGGAGCGTTGACGTTATTGATGACGATGTCGAGCCTGCCGTCGTTATCCAGGTCACCATACGCCGCGCCGTATGAAAAGCTTGGTCGGTCGAATCCCCATTCGGAGGTCTTGTTGCTGAACGTCAGGTCCCCCTCGTTCCGGTAGATATAGTTCGACGCTTCGTAACCGTGCAGCGCCCGCAGGATTTCCATGCCTTCTTCTCGGTTGCCGGTCTGGCTTGCGTTGAACATCTCTTTCTGGAAATCATAGTCGATTGTCGCCTTTGGATATCCATTGCTGATGAGGATGTCCTTGTATCCATCGTTGTCGAAATCCGCAAAGAGGGGACTCCAGGTCCAGTCTGTGAAGGCGACACCGGCCAGACGGGCAATTTCACTGAAGCTCACATCTCCTTCCCGCGAGAATCCGTTGTTCAATTGAAGCGAGTTGGTGCTATAGTCATAGTCAAACCCTCGGCGGCGCATCTCCATAAACCCGTCGTACGTCAACGCTCCTGTCAACCGCTTCCGTGCACGCAGGTCCTCCGGCACCATGTCCGTTTGCAGAACATCGAACCAGCCGTCGTTATTGAAATCGGCAATATCGACGCCCATGCCGGCATAGCTCGTGTGCCTGAGCCACCTGGCAGCCTTGTCGGTCCACCTGGCAGCCTTGTCGGTGAATGTTCCATCACCGTTGTTCGCGTACAGGACATCATTGGGCGTGTCATCGTTGGATACATAGATGTCTGGCCATCCGTCCCTATTCAGGTCTGTCACGACCACGCCGAGTCCGAATCCGATCTCCCGTAGGATGCCTGCGCCCCTGGACACATTCGTGAACGTGCCGTCACCGTTATTGCGATAGAGTCGATCATGGCTTGTCGAATTGGCACTGCGTTCCTCGAGGGGTAGCTGATCTGCCGCGCCCCGCGCGAACTCTCCAGGCGAATTGGTGAGTAGGAAGAGGTCCAGGTATCCGTCTCGGTCGTAGTCGAAAAAGGCGCCCTGAGTCGTGAAGCCGGTGTCTGCGATTTGATACTGCGCGGCGGCTTCCGTGAAGGTGCGATCCCCGTTGTTGAGAAAGAGGAGGTTGGTCCGTTCTTCCGGTCTGGACCATTCAGGGCCGGAAACTGAGACATAGACGTCGAGATACCCGTTGTTATCGATGTCCACCATGCTGGCCCCGTACACCCATTTGTCAGTCGCAACGCCAGCGGACTCCGTGATGTCATCGAACTGCACGTTTCCTTTGTTCAGGTAAAGGCGGTTCGAGACCATGTTGCCTGTAAGGAAGATGTCGGGCAATCCGTCGTTGTCGATATCCCCGATGGCTACGCCACCACCGTTGTACACAAGAGCGTCCGTCTGCACGTTCACGGAATCGTTGGTGGTGATGGAATTGGTGAAAGTCACTCCCGTCTGTTCCGGTGTCAGGAGCTCGAACAAAGGCGTCGCATCTTCCTGATGATTGCAGCTCACCAAGCCGAGAACGGACGCCAAGAACAATAGGAGGTCTCGATCAGGTATGTTCATGATGAAAGATGGGTGCAACAAATATACGCTCGAACGCTCGCAATGTGTGTAACCTGAGCAGGGGCAGGCACTGGCGAGGCTACCAGGCGGGTGGTTGCTCGCTCCCCGGGCTGCCGCGCGGGGTTGGCGTTCACTGCGCCCCGAACAGACTCGGCAACCACAGGCTCAGGGCGGGGAAGTAGGTCACGATCATCAGGGCCACGATCATCGCGAAGTACAATGGTAGTAGTGGCCGGATGACGCGTGTGATGGACGTTTGCGCTACACCGACACCAACGAACAACACGGTCCCCACCGGCGGCGTGCACAGACCGATGCACAGGTTCAGAACCATGATGATGCCGAAGTGAGTCGGATCCACTCCGAGATGCGCCGCAATCGGTAGGAAGATGGGCGTGAAGATCAACACCGCCGGGGTGATATCCATGAACACCCCAACCGCAAGCAGAATCAAGTTGATGATGAGCAGGATCAGGATCTTGTTGTCTGTTAGTCCGATCAGTGCCATGCTCACGTTTTGCGGGATGTTCTCATATGCCAGAATCCACGACATGCCCATGGATGTTCCCACCAGTAGCAACACGATGGCAGTCGTGGCCGCAGTGCTGAGGAGTATCTCCGGTAGGTCCTTTGGAGTTATTTCGCGATACACCAAGGCGAGAATCAGGGCGTAGAGGACGGCGACGGCTGCCGCTTCGGTCGCGGTGAAGATCCCGGATACGATACCACCCATGACTATCACCAGCATTAGCAGGCTCGGGGATGCAGCTAAGAACCGCTTGCCGGTGTCCACCCAACTCGTGCGCGGCGTCACCGGGTACTTCCTGCGAACGGCCATCACGCTGGCTACCACCATCAGCGAGAGGCCCACGAGTATCCCGGGCAAGTATCCGGCCAGAAACAGAGCCGTGATGGACACACCGCCGCTTGCCAGCGAGAACACTATGAGAATGTTGCTCGGCGGAATGATGAGACCGGTAGTTGCCGAGGCGATGTTCACCGCAGCGCCAAAGCTCCGGTCGTAACCTTCCTCTTCCATGCGTGGACCATTATGCTGCCGACCGCCGACGCGGTGGCT
>JARRLJ010000636.1:0-3613 GCA_037387025.1 Gemmatimonadales bacterium | reverse complement strand
CCTACATCGTCCGGAGGGTACGGGAGGGGGTGCTCCTCGTCGTTCAGTACCGTGGCCTGGTAGTAGGCGAGAGCCGTTGCATTGAGGTGCGAGGCGAGATTGCCACCCTCTGGCGAGGCCAGCCACAAACCACGCGGGTTCCGAAGCACGCCCATGGTGTAGTAGGCCAGGATCTCGCCGACGATCTCCTTCCGGGTCTCGTTCCCAGCGCGGACAGCCAACTCGTAGTGATAGTAGGTTTCCTCGAACTGCACGAGCTGCATCGCGGCAATCGTTTTTTCCGTCTCGAGCAACGCGACCCGCTCGCCCTCGGACATGTCCGACACGGCGACCCGGATCCTATCCCGCACCTCGACATAGGTGTCCGGCATCTCGAGGACATGCGAAAGGCTCCAGTGGTCCAGCTTGTTCGTAAGAGACTCCTGGACCTTCGCGTAGAGGGTCTGCACGAGGTCGGCGGTCCGTTCATCCTCGTGCTGGCTAGCCAGCTGCGATGTCTGCTCCGATCCGTGTCGCACCTGTCGCGCCAGATACACGAGAGTGACGACGACTACCGAGGCGCCGATCAGTTCGCCCAGGGCTCCGATCGCTTCCCAGTTCAAGAGTATGTCTCGCTTTGCGTTGATGGTGGATGGCGCAGCCTAACGTCCCGGAATTCTGCTGCCGCACCCACACGCTTCGCAAACCACAGGCGTTACCAGACGTGCCCTCGAAGCCTTCGCGGACAGCAGCAATTCCATGTTAGGCTGAACCCCGGATCGAGTCTGCGGAGTCCTTTGCCGCCGCGATCTGAGCCTCGGCCGCCATCGGTCGCCGGAAGTCCTCAACCAAGGCTCCAGTGCTTTGCGGCATCTTCGCGTCCACGTGTGCCTGGAACTCCTCTCCGAACCAGTCCTTCCGAAGCTCCCACCACTCTTGGAACCCTGGGGTTCTCATGAAGTGCTCGACCGGGGCCTTTGCGTGGGTCCACGCCCAGTCTTCCACCAAGCCCGCTTTGCGGTAATGGAGGACTTCTTCGTAAGCCCAGAACGCCTGCAGGAGCATTGAGGAGAAGCGCACAATCTCCTCGTCGTCCTTCAGCGCATCGAGTCCTGAGAGGCCGCGACTCCAGATGTCCCCCGCTCCGGCGGTGAACGCCAGTTGGCCAATCAGGCCGTTGAGCTTGTCCAGCACGGCCTGTGCAGAGGCATGACGGAGCTGCCGCGAGTTGCCTCTGAGCTGGAAGGCGAGGTATAGGAGCGAAACGATCACGCCGGCTGCTCCGACGATCTCACCAATCGCACCCAGTGCTTCCCAATTCATGTGGACTCGGCTCCAGCCATTATTGGTTCAGCCTAACGACTCGGAATTCTGCTGCGCGGCCCGCCTCCGCACCAGCGAAACGTACCCATCAGTCCTTCCGTGACAGCAGCAATTCCTTGTTAGGCCGCGCCCCCATCGGCCCCTACCGAGCAGACGCCGTAGCTAGCGCCGCCAAGACTAGTTCCAGTCCTTCAGACGCCCGGGCGAGCTCGAAATTGTACCGCCTTTGGTCGTGCATCTTCCTTGCGAGTGCCATGACGAACGCCTCGTCTGCATGAAGGCGGGCCAAGGTCTCCCCACCACCCTGCTCGATCGCGGTAGAGACGAACGTGCGGTTCTGCAAATCGAGGTCGGCGAGACTCCAATCCGGGATGGGATCCGGCGGTGGAGACGGAAGCGTGACCGACACGGCCGCAAGCATGTCCACCACCTCCGAGGCTTGTGCCCTCAGGTCAGCGCCTTCCTCCTGGGCATCTGCGAGTTGACGGCTCCAGCCGCCCGGAGGTCGATCGCGGAGGCGAGTCCAGGAACATCGTGGTTGCTGAGATCTGGGCATCGAACGTTGGCGGAAGCCACATGGCCTCTACCATCGGATGCACACTGTCCGTGGGCATGGCCTGCAACTGTTCCGGGCCTGCTCGCAGAAACCGGTCGACACGGTCGAGATGTGCAGCGCCTAAGGTCAAGAAGAATCGGAGACTCTCCCGATTGGCTTCCAACTCTTCACGCACTGCCTCAACCAGTGAGGCCTCCTGTCGCCCTCCTTGGACGCCGTCCCACCACGCGTCAATCCAGAACGCCAAGAGAATCGAGGCCACGATGACGAACCCTTCGGTCACCCACCGCCGTCCGCCATGGGATTTCATGATGCTAGATCCATTAGTAGTCTCGTGGCGGTGTGAGGCCCTCATGGGATGGCGGCAGCCCACGCCGACAACGACCACACGACTTGGGGGTGACCGAGCCCGATCCGATGGCAGCGCGGCCTAACTTGATTTTAGACAGTGCGGCGCGCGAATTCATCGACTCGGGTGTGTCTCAAACCAGGCAATCGTGGCCGCAGGTATTCCCTCATGTGCCCCATCGAAGATTGTCACCCGGGCTCGACCCGCGTGACGCCGCAGAAAGAGCCGCCTGCCGAAGGACGGATCAGAAACCGTATCCGAGGCGGTTGGTCGTTCTAGGTAAGGGTCGTGGCGACTGAGTTCGGCAATTTCCAGGGCACTTACCTGCGGCTCACCAACTGTCTCGGCGAGTACGTTGAACGCGGCGAGACTATGCCACACTGGAATCGGCGCTCCGTCGTGTCCGTCGAACCGCCCGGCGGCGATGTCGAGAGGTAGGCCGACGGCGTTGGAGAGTTGGTGAAGTGGAGAGCGCCTCTCCATCTCGTGCGAGATCGCGGGATCATCCGCAGGATTGCCCCCAACACACTGCCTTGTCATCTCGCCGTACTGATCACCGGCGTGGAAGTCGTACCACGCCCGCAGATCGCTCAAGGGGACCCAGGCGCTGGCCGCGGTCCACCGACTCGGGTAGCTGGCCACCATTGCCAGCGTCATGAAGCCACCACCTGAGACGCCTGTCACATACACCCGCTCGGAGTCGACCGCGTAGTGTTCTTCGACCCAATCCAGAGCATCAATCACGTCCTGCTTGGCAACATCAGAGGCACAGGCTTCGATGTTGTCGTTGCGCCCGCGAAAGTTGGGAAACAGATAGATCCAACCTCGATCCGCGACCATCTGCTCAAGGTCGGGCCAGCGCTGCTCGACGCCGAAGCTCCAGGAGTGCAGAGACACAACGATGGGGCTCGAGGGCCCCTGTGCTGAAAAATCGGGTGGGAGAATCAGGTAGGACGGTTGAGCGCTCCCGTCGATGCTACTCCTGACTTCGATCAGATGTCGGCCAGGCTCGCCTGGGACTTGGCCGAGGCCCGGCGTCGCAAACGCGAGGGGAGCGAGTGAGGCAAGAAGCACCGCCGTCGATATAGGTCTCAAGAGCCCCCCAATCAGAAGCACTGTCTAACGACTCGGAATTCTGCTGCCGCAGCTGCACGTCCGCCAGCGAGCGCAGCGAGCTGCCCTCAAAGCCTACGCGGACAGCAGCAATTCCTTGTTAGACTGAACCGTCCTACCTGAGTCGATCGAGCTCCGCCTCAGCTTGAAGTCGTACGGACTCCAGTTCGGCCTGGAGGAGCGGCACCTCGGTGAGGAAGAACTGGACGTAGGCGACGTGGCGGTTCAGCGCCTGAGCGAACTCAGGTGTGCGAATCGCTTCGACTGCCCGGCGCACTCCGTACGCTCGCAAC
>JARRLJ010000635.1:1810-3775 GCA_037387025.1 Gemmatimonadales bacterium | reverse complement strand
CGTACACGCACAATCGAAGACAACCATTAAGTGGCGCATGCAGACCTATGCCGGAGCGGCTCTGGCCGAGCATGTCGTGAAACCCGCCGTCGATTCGTTCAACAAGGTCGCCAATGGTCAAATGGTGATCGAGCTTTATACGGCTGATCAGCTGGTGCCCACGGGTGAGCTGTTCAGGGCCATGCAGAAAGGCACCATCGACGCGGTGCAGAGCGACGACGACTCCATGGCGGCGCCCGTGGATGTCTCCGTGTTCGGTGGATACTTTCCGTTTGCCACTCGTTACAGCCTCGATGTGCCGGTGCTGTTTCATCAGTACGGGTTGAATGAGATCTGGGAACAAGCCTACGGTGAGGTGGAGAACGTGAAGTGGCTCAGTGCCGGTTCCTGGGATCCCTGCCATTTCAACACCGTCAAGCCGATCCGCAGTCTCGAGGACCTCAAAGGGTTGCGTGTCTACACCTTCCCGAGCGCCGGCAAGTTCCTGTCCCGCTTCGGTGTGGTGCCGGTGAACCTTCCCTACGAGGATGCCGAGGTGGCAGTGCAGACGGGCGAGCTCGACGGCATGGCGTGGTCGGGTATCACCGAGGATTACACCGTAGGTTGGGCTAATGTGACCAAATACTTCCTGACCAACAACATCACCGGCGCCTGGATCGGCTCTTTCTTCGCCAACCAGGAGAAGTGGGACGCACTGCCCCCGCACCTGCAGGAGCTTCTCAAGCTCGCCATGGACAGCTCTCACTATTACCGGCAGCACTGGTATTGGGGTGGTGAGGCAAAACTCCGCACCGGCGGAACCAAGCTCACACTCACGTCGATTCCTGACAACGAGTGGGCGACGGTGGAAGAAGAAGCACTCAAGTTCTGGGACGAGGTTTCCGCCGCGAGCCCCAGATCCGCCAAGGTGGTTAACATCTTGAAAGAGTACGCCGGGGTAATGGCCAAGGCCGGTCGGCCTTACCGCTACACCTGAAACGATCAGGGGCTCTCAAACCTTGCCAGAGTGATGGAAGGCAGCTGTCGACGTCGTTCGGCAGCTGCCACTTCTTTTTGGTGCCCGGGAAGGCGCAAGACGTTCTCCGATCTCGAAGCTTAGAAGAATATGCCAAAGGCCATTCGACTCTACGTGCGCTATGTGGAAGCGGTGAGCCGCGTGGTCGGCCGCTTCGCTATGTATGGCATTTTCGCCATGATCGGGCTGCTGCTGTTCTCGTCCATATCGAAGACGTTCTTTCTGCCAGCCATTTGGACGCTGGAGATGGCGCAGTTTTTCATGGCTGCTTACTACCTGCTCGGCGGCGGCTATTCGATGCAGCTCAATGCGCACGTGAGGATGGATCTGCTCTACGGACGCTGGTCTGATAAAGGAAAGGCGTTTTCCGACTCCATAACTGCATTTTTTCTTGTCTTCTATCTGGTGATGCTGTTGTACGGTGGCATCTCCAGCACCGAGTACGCCCTGCAATACGGTGAGACCAGCTATTCCTCCTGGTCACCTTACATGGCGCCGATCAAGATCATTATGGTCTTCGGCATCGTACTCATGCTGCTGCAGGCCGTCGCCACGTTCTTCAGGGATCTCGCCAAATTCAGAGGCGTGGAAATCGACGACGAAATCTCGAACGAGGCGCCCCCGGCATGAGTTACGAGCTCATCGCCATCCTGATGTTCTCCACGCTGATGCTCATGCTGCTAACCGGGCAGCGTGTCTTCGGCGCTATCGGAGTCGTCGCGGTGATCGCCGCCCTGGCGCTTTGGGGCGACGGCGGATCGGAGATGGCCTTCAGCGCCGCCATGAAGCTGATGAAATGGTATCCGCTTCTGACTCTGCCCATGTTCATCTACATGGGATACATGCTGTCGGAGTCCGGCATCGCCGACGACCTCTACCAGATGTTCCACGTCTGGTCCGGGCCTCTCAACGGCGGCCTCGCCATCGGAACCATAGGTTTGATGGTTGTC
>JARRLJ010000635.1:833-1668 GCA_037387025.1 Gemmatimonadales bacterium | reverse complement strand
CGCGGCTACGACAAGGTCATGGTCACCGGCGTCATCCAGGCCGGCAGCTCGCTGGGAATTCTGGTGCCGCCCAGCGTGGTGTTGGTGCTCTACGGCATGATCGCCCGGCAGCCGGTGGGACAGCTGTGGCTTGCCGGCGTCTTTCCCGGCCTCATGATGGCGAGCCTTTTCGTTCTCTATATCGCCGTGCGCTGCAGGCTTCAGCCGAAGCTGGGGCCGGCGCTGCCCAAGGAAGAGCGGCAGATAAGCTGGGCCGAAAAGCTTCGTCTGCTCCGCGCCGGCATTCTTCCGCTGTTCATATTCTTTTGTATGACCGGTCTTTTCCTGATGGGCAAGACCAACCTGACGGAAAGCTCGGCCGTTGGCGCAACGGCGGCCACGATCGCCGCACTGGTCAAACGCCGGCTCACCTGGAAAGTGATGGAAGCGACCATCCGCAAGACACTCAGCGTGAGCTGCATGTTCATGTGGATCATTCTGGCCGCGCTGTGCTTCGGTGCCGTCTTCGATGGCCTCGGCGCGGTCAAGGCGATCGAGTTCTTTTTCATCGACCGCATGGGACTCGGGCCGTGGGAAATTCTCATCATGATGCAGCTTTCCTACATTCTGATGGGCATGTTCCTGGATGACACCGCCATGCTGGTTATCGTGGCGCCGCTCTATGTGCCCCTGGTGGGTGCCCTCGGATTCGATTTGGTGTGGTACGGGGTCCTGTATACCATCACCTGTCAGATCGCCTACATGACGCCACCGTTCGGATACAATCTCTTCCTGATGCGCGCCATGGCACCGCCGGAGATCTCGCTTACGGACATCTACCGTTCCATCACGCCCT
>JARRLJ010000635.1:0-817 GCA_037387025.1 Gemmatimonadales bacterium | reverse complement strand
GCCTCGCCCTGGTCACGATATTTCCAGAGATCGCGCTGTGGCTGCCGAATCGGCATTACGGGGACTGATTTCAAACTCAATCTGGGAAGTGAAGACATGAAGCAACCTATTTCATTGCTGATAGCGATTGTGCTTTCGACACCGCTCGTGCTCGCCGGATGCGTGAGCCAAGAGAAGTACGACGCCCTCGAGAAGGAAAACGTCCATCTGCGTTCCGAGAACATGAAGCTCACGGAATCGAGCCTATTCCTCTCCGGCGAGCTGATGGCGGCCGACCAAGAGGTGGCAACGCTCGAGCGCCAGCAGGAGGCACTTGCCGACGAGGTCGCGCGTTGGGCGCTGGCAGGGGCCGTTAAGATGGAGCTGCTCAGAAGTGGACTGCAGATCGTCTTGCCGAACGAGGTTCTGTTTGCGACCGGGTCCGCCAAGCTCAAGCCCGAGGGCCAAGAAATCCTCAAGGAGCTGGTTGATGCGCTGGAAGACGTGCCGTACCAGATCTTGGTCATTGGCCATACGGACAACGTTCCCATCGGACCGGGGCTGGCGAAGCTCTATCCCTCGAACTGGGAGCTGGCCGGCGCGCGGGCCGCGAGCGTGGTTCGCATGATGGCGAAAGAAGGGGTTCCCCCGGAACAGTTGCTGGCTATCTCCATGGGCGATACCCGCCCCATCGCGCCAAATGATACGGACGAAGGGCGCGCGCAAAATCGCCGCATCGAGGTGCGCATACGCCCGGTGGTCGTTCAGTAACGCTGGCGGCTCGCTGTCGCCAAAGGTGCGGACGTGGCTCGCAGCCTTTCCCCGTCCGGTCCGTTTC
>JARRLJ010000634.1:1548-3522 GCA_037387025.1 Gemmatimonadales bacterium | reverse complement strand
GCAAGTGAGGTGCTCCACCGGCGCGCTCATCGCCCGCGCGCAACGCCGCCTGCGGATCGACCCCAGTCACCCGCAACGCTGGCACGAGCCCGAAGAGCAACGTAGCCAACACCGTCGCACCGAACGCGAAGCCAAGTACCGTAAGGTCGACGCGCACACCGTCGATCAGCGGGATGTCGCTTGGTGCCAGGGCGACGAACAGATCGAGTCCCCAAGCAGTGACCGCGAAGCCGAGCCCACCGCCGATGAGTGCTATGAGGCCTGCCTCGGTGATCAACTGCCGCACGAGTCGGCCGCGGCCTGCGCCCAGCGCGCACCTGACTGCCACTTCGCGTTCCCGCGCCAGCGCCCGAGCCAGCAACAGGTTCGCACGGTTGGCACATGCGATCAGCAGCACCACAACCACAACACCCAGAAGCAGCAACAACATGGGGCGTACGCGACTCACCATGTCTGCCCGGAACGGCATGACATTCACGCCCCATCCGGTCATGTATTGTGGATGCTGCTCTGCTATGCGCAGTGCCAGCGCGTGCATCTCGGCCTGAGCCTGCCCTTCAGTCACGCCCGCTCTCAGTCGCCCGATCACCATCATGTTGTGCGAGCGACGGCTCTGACGGTCTGATTCATCCAACGACCAGGGCCACCACACGTCGACGGTCGGATCGGGAAAGTCGAACTCCGGCTGCATTACACCGACTATGGTCGCCGGCTGTTCGTCTATGATCGCGGTCGTTCCGACAACGGCTGGATCCGAGCTGAACCGCTGCCGCCACAGCCGGTCGCTGATGAGTACGACTGCCCCGCCACCAGGCTCTCCCTCGTCTTCAGCGAACGTTCGGCCCAACTGCGGTGAGACTCGCAATGTGCGAAAGACTCCAGGCGTCGCGCTCGCCCCGGTGATCCGAATTGGATCACCGTCCCGCGGTGTGAGACCCACACCGTATCCGGAGCTGTGCGCCCCCAACTCCTCGAACGATTGGGCCAGGTCGCGCCAATCCATGAAGTTGCCCCGTGATACCACGTTGTGATCGTCTCCGTCAGGGGTGATCTCCCATATCTGAACCAGCCTTTCAGCATCGGGGTATGGCAGCGGGCGTAGCAGTACCGCGTGCACCACGCTGAAGATGGCGCTGTTGGCCCCGATGCCGAGCGCCAGAGTTACGATCGCAACCAGCGCGAATCCGGGACGAGCCCAAAGGGTGCGCCAACCATAGCGCACATCCTGTGCGATCCCGTGAGCCCATTCCGCCAGCCGAGCTCTCGACTCGGTTCTGCGTGACTCTCGCAGCAGCACCGGTTTGGCCCGCTTCACGTCGCCGAACTCTTCCAGGGCGCGTCGTTCTGCCGCATTGCGCTCCCACCCCTGCTGCATCAAGTCTTCTACCCGTGACTGCAAGTGGAACAGTATCTCACTATCCACATCGTCGGCCGCTTGGCTTTTCAGTTTGCGGTTCACTCGGAATACGCGGCGTATGCCGCGTGGCAACTTGCGCATTGGTCCCACCTAACTTGGTTGTCGTGGTCGGGTTCACTGCCACCACGGTCAAGCCGTCTCTGCCTCGAGCACTTTCCACATGGCGTCGGTGTAGTGCCTGATCGTTTTCACGGACGTTGCCAAGCGCCTATGCCCAACGCGCGTGAGCCGATAGTACTTGGCCTTGCGATTGTTTTCGGATAGTCCCCACTCGGATTTCACCCAGCCGCGCCGCTCCATTCGGTGTAGCGCCTGGTAGAGAGCCGCGTCCTCTACATCGAGCTTGCCTTCGGTGCGTTGTCTGATCCAGCGGGTAACCGCGTAGCCGTGCAGTGGACCCCACGACAAGGACTTGAGCACCATCACATCGAGCGTACCTCTAAGCAGATCCATGGTCGGCTCCCCTCATGTTCTTCCCCTTAGATACTTAGTGGGCATGGAACGTTGCAATGATTGGTTCTCACCTCGAACCCGCGTTACTTTAGCGACCCACTAAC
>JARRLJ010000634.1:0-1512 GCA_037387025.1 Gemmatimonadales bacterium | reverse complement strand
TGGTCTTGCGCCCTGGCCCTGCTTCGCACAGGAGGACGGTTTCACCACCGTGCGCGTCGAGGTGGACTTCTCCGAAACGCTGCGCACCTGGGATGGTTTCGGCATCAACTACGTGGAAACCGCCCACACCGACGACTATGATGCCTTCCCGCAGGAATACGGCGGTTTCAGCCTGCGCGATGACACAGAGAAGCACGAGATAATCGACCTCGTCTTCGGGGAGGGCGGGCTCAAGGTGGCGCTCGTGAAGATGTTTCTCGGCTCCCTACATCAGCAGGAGGCGGGCGGCCCGTTCAACCACCGGCGCACGACAGAGAATATGAGGTTTTTCGTACGGGAAGGATTGAAGACGACACGGGCCCGTGGGGGCCACCTTCAGATAATCACTACGCTGTACGGACCACCCGGGTATGCCACCAAACAGAAGTTCGTTCGTGGGCGCGACCTCGATCCGGCTCACAAATACGACGTGGCTCGCTACATGATCGACTGGGTGCGCTTCCTGCGTGAGGAAGAAGGCCTGCCGGTCCGATACATCTCGCTACACAACGAAGGTGAGGACTGGGAACGCTGGCCCGCCGACGGCGCCACGCGGGGCGCGCCGGGCCATGACTACAACCTCTTCTGGCCGCGCGAGCAGGTGGTCGACTTTCTCGAGTTCACGCGGCCAATGCTCGACGAAGCGGGAATGCGGGATGTTGGTGTCACGCCGGGCGAGACGACCAATTGGTTCCGCTTCGCTGCCTGGGGATACGCCGAGGCAATCGCCGACGACGCAGATGCACTCGCCAACCTGGGCCTCATCACTTCGCACGGCTTCCTCGGGAGCAACATCAACAATCGATGGTATGGACCGCACACGAGTCGCGGCATCGACATCCTCCGCGCTGAGCGGCCCGATCTACATGCCTGGGTTACATCGACGTCGTGGAGCCAGATGGACGCGGTCTTTGTCCGGGAGATCTACGGCAACATCTACGACACCAAAGTGAACGGCCTCATCCCCTGGGCCGCTATCCAGCGGCCATCGCACTGGGTCGAAGGAGATCCCAATCCCGGCAACGCGTTTCAGATAAGCGAAGACGGCGAGTACGAGGTACGGCGTGGCTACTACTTCTACAAACAGGTGAGTCGGGCGGGGCAACCAGGCACGGCCGTGGCCCGGACGAGTTCGATGGATTCAGAACTGACCGTGATTGCGTTCGCCAGCAACGGCACCGATCATCCCGATGCCTTCGTCCTCATCAACACGAGCCAGGAAGCCATAGCGGCGGCCATCCAGGTCTCCGGCGGCGGCAGCCGCGCGTTCGACGCGTACCGCACCACCGACGAGGAGGAGCGCTACCGCAGCCTCGGTACCCATACGCTCGACGCGACTGGCTACCTTCGCTACGAAGCTCCGCCGCGTTCCGTAACGACGTTCTTTGGCCGGTGAGCCTCGCCAACCGGGTTTCTGAGGGGTCCGAGCGCTAGCCGGAAACCTGGCCCAGCGGACGCACGGTGCTGATCACC
>JARRLJ010000633.1:0-3749 GCA_037387025.1 Gemmatimonadales bacterium | reverse complement strand
GTCCTCGCCCGCGCGTGCGGCGAACAGGGCTCCCTGGACCGGGTCATATCGCTATCGGATGAGACGAAGCTCGAGCAGGGAGTGTTTCCCGAGATCGAGACCTTGAGCAACATCCTGCGGTCACAATGGGGTGGTTCGTTTACACCGGTCGAGGTGCGGCCGGACGACCTGGCTTCCATCATCTATACATCGGGGTCGACCGGGATGCCAAAGGGAATAATGGTGACCCACCAGATCCTCTACGATTCGACTGTCACCTCTGCCGAGGTACTGGAGAACGACGCCAACGACAGGATCATCTCAGTCACCCCATTCTCTTTCGACGGAGCGTTGAGTCAGCTGCTAACCGCCTTTTTTGTGGGCGCTACGCTGGTACAGCAACGATCCAACTTCCCCAAGGACATTGTCGATACGCTGCTGGGAGAGCGTATCACCGGTTTTCACGCTGTGCCGTCGTTGTGGGGAGTCTTGTTGCAGGAACGATCCCCGTTTTCGCAGCACAGTTATCCCGATTTGAGATATGTCTCGATCATCGGCGAAGTGCTACCGGCCAAACATCTCGCCAGGTTGCGCAAGATCCTGGCGACAACGCGGTTCTACTTGATGTACGGTACCACGGAGGCGTTCAGATCGACGTACCTGCCGCCGGCTGACCTGGACCGCAAGCCGGGTTCGGCCGGAATCCCGTTTCCCGGTGTCACACTCAAGATCATGGACGATGATGGACGTCCCTGCCCTGCCGGACAGATCGGCATGCTGCTGCACAAAGGGGCATTCGTGTCGCCTGGCTACTGGAACGACCCGGAGCGCACCTCACGGACCTTCGTAGATGGCTGGCTCCGTACCGGAGACCAGGCAAGCATCGACGACGAGGGTTACCTGTACTACGCAGGTCGCAGAGACGGACTCATCAAGGCTCAGGGATTTCGTGTGAGTCCCGAGGAGGTAGAGAGCTGTCTATTCGAGCTCGACACCGTCGTGGAAGCGGCGGTCATCGGGGTGCCCGCCGCGGTAATCGGAACGGCCATCAAGGCGTTGGTCGTACTGAAGCCTGGGGCACCCACCACAGAAAAGGACGTGATCAGCCATTGCCGCCAGCGGCTGCCGCACTATATGGTTCCCAGCATCGTCGAATTCCGACCGGCACTACCGAAGACCAACGGCCACAAGGTAAACCGGGCCGCGCTGGTCTAACGCAACCGCAAGAGGCGCCTGGGACATGTCCAGCCTACTCGATCTCAATGACGGTCAACGGGAAGCAGTAGCCAGAGCCGTTGAAGTCATCAAACAGGAAATCGAACCCAACGCGGCCCACATCGACCGCAACGAGGAGTTTCCCGAAAAAACCATACGCGGACTCGGCAAGCATGGCCTCCTGGGTATGCCGTTTCCGCCAGAATACGGTGGCGCCGGCCTCGACCTGATCACCTACTGCAGCGTGATGGAAGAGATGGGGAAGGTCTGCGCCTCCACAGCGTCCACGGTAGACGCGCACACGACCATGGTCGGGTTGTCGATTCTCCAGTTTGGATCAGACGAACAACGTGAAAACTACCTCCCCCAGCTCGCCTCCGGGGCCGCACTGGGAGCATTTGCGCTGACGGAACCCAACGCGGGATCCGACGTGGCCGGTATCGAGACGTCGGCGGTGAAAGACGGCGACCACTACGTACTGAACGGCCGGAAATCGCTGATCGCAAACGCAAACCACGCTGATGTGTTCGTGGTGGCGGGCAAGACCGCGCCCGACCGCGGCATGATGGGTATCAGCGCTTTCATCATCGAAAAAGGAACGGACGGGTTCAGCGTGCCCACTAGGAACCTGCTGGGAAGAGCCAATTTCGGCCTAAAGATCCTGCACGAGACCCTCGTGACCGACCGGATAACCACCGCTTCCATCGCCGTGGGCCTGGCGGAAGGCGCTCGCAGACAAGCGGTGGCCTACTCAAAGGTGAGAGAACAATCGGGCAAGGCGATATCGCAATTTCAGAGTGTGAAGAATCTGCTGGCAGACATGGAAGTCGGCATCACGGCCGCGCGACTCCTCGTCCGCGAAGCCGCAACTTTGAAACAGCACGGCGACGATGCCACCAGGGCAGCTTCAGTGGCCAAGCTGTTCGCTTCCGAGACGGCGATGCGTGTCACCAAGGATGCGGTTCAGGTCTTGGGCGGGGTTGGCTACACACAGGCCTATCCGGTAGAGCGGCTCTTCAGGGACGCCAAGTACACCGAGATCGTGGATGGTACTTCAGAGCTTCAGCGCATCATCATAGCCGACGAGGTGATCAGGCGGCATTCCTGACTTTCACGTGTAGCATGTGCACCTCGTAGGGGATTCCTTCCGCGGCGCCCAGACCAGCTATGGCATCACGGCATTCTTTGTCACACTGCTCGCGTTTTTCCTGCGGCATGCTCGCAAAGTGGCCACCCAAACGCGGCACCCACCAACTCCAGTGCCCCTCGAGGTCGTCGTAGTATGTCTTGAACTCCTCTTCGACGTTGAGCCTCTCCCCGGCAAACACTTTACCGAAGAGTTCTTCGGCGGCATCACGTGAAAGATGCTTGCGCATCTTCGCCGACTCGACCACCCATCCCAATCCCATGTACTTCATGAAAATCGGTGAGGTCTTCTTGACGAAATCGCGACCCGCGTCCCGACCGACGAAAAACAGATCCATCTCGCCGTTGGGCTTTAGCACGCGTGCTAGCTCTTCGACCGATCTTGCGAGATCGGTGACCCAATGAAACGCCAGGATGCTGAACAAATAGTCGACCGAGGCTGTTTCGATGGGAATGTCCTCGAACCGCCCGTCCAGCACACTCACGCCGTCCACGACACCGAGTGAGGACCTGACGCCAGCTCCCGTAGCGCGTGCCCCGCACCACAACCAAGGTCCGCCACGACGTCGTAGCTCTCTTTCAGATCGATCTGTTGCAGCGCACGCTTCGCCGCCTGTCCCCAGCAGGACTCCAAATTCCCTTCTTGGTCGTAGTCACCGGCCCGTTCGGAGTACGTCCGGATTACGATGTCACGTTCTTCAGCCATATCATTTCACGTTGTATCGATGGAACACGATAACACCGGCAGCCGAACCGTCACAACACGGCTGCGACCCAGCCCCAAACCTGTAGATGCACAACTCGCGCCACCGATCTAGCGCCTCAGCCTCTCGGTTACGAAATTCCCACCTGACCGTTCTATTCGGCCCTGCAGAAGATCATGACCAACCGTGCTCCGACGGTGTGGGTGGTGTACGGCACCCGGCCGGAAGTAATCAAGATGGCCCCTATCATGGAGGCGCTCCGGGCACGCGCCCATTGCGTCGCCGTGGCCGGCGTGTTCGCCGGTCAGCACAGAGAGCTGGCCACCGATCTGTTCGCGAGCATGAACATGCGGCCCGACCTCGCTTTGGACGTGATGGGTGAAAACGAGACAACGTGGGGCCTGGGCGCTCGCTGCTTCACGGCGCTGGGGGGTCTGGTAGAGAACGAGCGACCCGATTGTGTGCTGGTCCAAGGCGACTCGGCAACCGTCTTGTTTGCGTCTCTGATTTCGTATTTCAACAAGATCCGGGTGGGCCACGTGGAAGCGGGCCTGCGCAGCTTCGACAAGTACGCGCCATTCCCGGAAGAGATGATGCGAAGGCTGACCGACGCTGTCGCCGACCTCCATTTCACCCCCACCCAGTACGCGGCAGCCAACTTGCGCTCCGAGGGCGTCGACCCGGCCAGTGTCTTCGTCACCGGGA
>JARRLJ010000632.1:0-3707 GCA_037387025.1 Gemmatimonadales bacterium | reverse complement strand
GTAGTCCTGTACCCCGTCGATGCGCCTGATCTCGTTCTTGTAGTGGCTGCCGTTGAAGGTCAACCTCCAGTTCCCGGCGCCAATGGTTCCCCCGTAGCCGATGGAGAAGTCGATGCCTCGGTTTCTCATTTGGCCGACATTGACGATGGGCGGCGCGGCGTGTCCCGCAGTACCCGGGATGAGGGGGTCGAACAGCAGATTATCGGTGTCTCGCTGGTATACATCCACCACAAGACTGGCAGCGCCGCCGAGGAACTCGAGATCCAATCCGAGGTTCATGGATTCGTTCTCTTCCCACTTCAAGTCGGGGTTTCCCAACGCCGTCTGGATGTAACCCACAACGGGAGTGTCACCCGATCCATCAATGTCGTAGAAGCTGGTCGCTATCGAACCACCAAATTGGCCCACCACGCGCCCAGTGGGGATATTCTGGTTTCCGGTGAGGCCCCACCCGAACCGCAGCATGATGTTGGTGAAGAACTGGTTGTTCTGCAGAAAAGGCTCCTGCGACAATCTCCAACCCACACTGAACGCCGGGAACATGCCCCAGCGGTTCTTCTTCGCGAATGCCGAGGAACCGTCGCGTCGCAGAGTGAAGTTCAGGTGATACCGATCGGCGAAATTGTAGTCGATCTTTCCGAAATAGGACAACAATGCCCTCTTGCTGCCCGAACTGAACACTCGCTTTGTCTCTGGGTCACCGATTGCATCTTGGATGTATCTGGCAGCGATGGCGGTGGTGACCAGATTCCGAATGACGGCATCTAGACCCCGGTACCTGTTCTTGCTCGCCTCCTGTCCTAGCAGAACCTGGAAGTTGTGCCGCTCACCCATGGTGTGCGAATAGGTCAGCGTATTGCTCCAGGTCCAATCTTGGGACGTCAAATAGATTTCGGTCACATGACTGGGGAACCCAATCCCCTTAATAGACTCGGGATCGCCGTCTTCCCAGTCCGTCCACGACTGCCGACCCAGGTTGAACCCGAGTCTGCTCATGAACTGCAGTTGGTGCGTGATGTTGACACCCGCAAATACGTTTCCGAAGCCCCGCGTTTCTTGAATAGCATCGTCTTTGTCCGCCCACTGCCACTTCAGAGGATTCCGGCGGCCGCCCAAGCCCGCGGCGTTATTGGCGGCAAAGTTGCCACGCACATCATAGACGGGAAGGACAGGCTGCATCGACCTCACGAGGCCGACGAAGCCCACCGCGTCCTGGTAGCCGCCGAGCGACTGGGCGAGAGACGCCGAGAGGTTCTCACCGATTGTGAGCCTACCGACGTCGAATTCGGTGTTGATGCGGACGCTGCCCCGCTGGTACCGGTTGTACGCTCCTGTACCTTCGTGATGTAGATAGTTGAACGAGGCGCTATAGCGGTGATCCGTGCCGCCCCCTGAGACAGCCAAGTCGGCATCCGTAACGAGAGCGGGACTGAACACGGCGTCCCACCAGTTCGTACCGGGGCTGCCCTCCGTAATCGGATTGTCAGGCCAGGAATACGTACTCCTATCCAGCGTATCCGTCGTCTGATGGATTCCGTCATTGGGCCGGATGTATGCCGGTATGGTGGGATTGTCAGGGTCCCCATAGATGTTCTGCGGGACGGGCAATCCCGCGTTCTCATAGCTGCGTTTGAGGATTTCATGGTACTCCAGGGCATCCAGAATGAGGAAATCGTCATAGCCGCGGACAGGACTCGACATACCCATCTTGACATCCAGCGTAAACTGGGGCGCTCCCTGCGACCCGCGCATGGTTTGAAGATTCAAAAAGTTCAGGTCTGAGCTCTCGACCGGCGTGCCGTCGATGATGTAAAGCGGATCGTTGTTCTGGAACGAGCTGACACCCCGGATGCGGACGGTGCTGCGGGAGCCGGGCGCGCCGCTTGCATCAACCGTGACGCCGGGAACGCGACCGGCCAGCCTCTTGAGCACACTAGCCGTCGTTTGCCTGGAAGCGCTGGGTACATCGACGCTGCCAACGGCACCCGTGATGTCGGCCCGCCGTTGCTCGGTGTAACCCGTGATAATCACCGCATCCAGCACCGCAATGGCGGGTTCCAGCGCGATATCGAGAGTCGTGCGCCGGGCGATGCTTAGCGATACGGCGCGATACCCGAGACCCGTGAGCAGCAACAGGCCGTCTGGCGGAGCCGTAAGAGAGTATCTTCCGCCTGCATCGGTACTGGTACCGATATCAGTCCCCTGTACGCGTACGGACACTCCCGGAAGGGGATGACCCTGGAGAGATGTGACCGTGCCAGAGACCTGTATCTGCTGGCCGACCGCGGTGCCGCACAGAGCCAGTGCGAACAGCAACATCATCCCACATTCGCGGAAGGAACGAGGACAGGCCGGTAGCGATCGAAGCGTTGGCGACAGCATAAAGCCCTCCCTAAAGGACATCTGGCCAGGATACTGAGGCCCAATCACGTGGCGGTCACGCCGCGGTCACGCCGGGGCAAACCGCTGTTGCACGGCACGAACGGAGCGAAACGGCCACTATCCCGATCCGTTTGTTCGGTTCAGTCGAGATGCCCGACGGCGATGTCCGTGAGCTGCACAGCCTGACCAGGCAGCCCAGGCGTCTCGGACTCCTTGGGTATCTCACAACGAACCCTCCATCCGGCTTCGCATGGTCGTTGGAGCCTAGCCGCCTCGTCGGCGGCGGGCGTCCTAGTGGGGTGTCTACTGCGGCGTCACACAACGGCGTCTACTGCGGCATCCTATTACGGCGTCTGTCTGGCGACGGGGCCGAGCGGCCACCGGCGACAAATTGTAGTGCCATAGTCTAGTCCCGTGCGGTCAATTCTCGGTCAATTGACCGGCGGGATACTTCTGGCAACACCAGCTGTGGGGAGTCGGCGGAGTCACGCGAGCCTCACCGCCGATTGCCACCGGAGCAGAAACCGTGGCTGAAGGGCGACAAAACAACGTGGGGCGAAGTGTGCTGATGCGCAAGCCGTAGAATGCGGAGCGGCGCCGCGCGTGCTGCCGGACGCCAATGTGGTGCTCTCTCGCCATCTGCCGTAGCTTGTAGTAGTTGGCAACCGCGAGCCCGTCATGGCTCACCAGTTGGACAGTCTGAATTCGGCGCTGTCGCACCGCTACCGGATCGTGCGGGAACTTGGCTCGGGTGGGATGGCGACGGTCTACCTCGCCGAAGACGTAAAGCACCACAGGCAGGTAGCGGTAAAAGTCCTGCGACCGGAGCTGACTGCTTCCATCGCCGTCGATCGTTTCCTGCGTGAAGTAGAGATCGCGGCCAAGCTCGCCCACCCCCACGTTCTACCGCTTTACGACTCCGGCAAGGCGAATGGCTTCCTCTACTACGTGATGCCGTACGTGTCGGGCGGCTCGCTGCGCGATCGTTTGAACAACGAGCGCCAACTGCCGGTAGAGGACGCGCTGCAAATCACCAAAGAAGTCGCAGAAGCTCTGGATCACGCCCACTCACAGGGGATAGTGCATCGGGACATTAAACCCGAGAACATCATGTTCGAGGGTGGTCACGCCATCGTTGCCGACTTTGGAGTGGCGCGAGCGGTGAGTCAGGCGGGAGGCGAGAGGCTCACCGAGACTGGGATAGCGGTAGGCACGCCACACTACATGAGTCCGGAGCAGGCGAGCGGAGAGTCTGTCATAGATGGTAGGGCGGATGTGTATGCGCTGGGCTGCGTGTTGCACGAGATGCTGGCAGGTGAGACGCC
>JARRLJ010000631.1:0-3275 GCA_037387025.1 Gemmatimonadales bacterium | reverse complement strand
TCCGGTATTCAGATCCGGACCCGCGGCAAGCCAGCAGCGTGGCAAACGCCGTCGCGAACGAATACAGGAGGTATGGAACTAACGTAGCTCGCCAGATTGCAGTCCGTCGCCGAGAAGTCGTGGCAGACCAGCTCGTCCAACTGGCGGATTCCCTGCAAGTAGTCCAGGATCGACTCCTCGCTTACCAGCGGAGTCAGAGCATGCTGAACCCGGAGACGGAAGATGCTGCACTTCTAGGGGAGCGGCTGCGGGCGGAGGAGGAGCTTCGCACTCTGCAGTTTGAACAGAGGATGCTGGAGACGCTTGTCGCAGAGCTTCAGACCACCGGGCCAAACGAAGAGATTCAGCAACGCCTTCTCGCTTTGGGAAACGATGTGATCCCAGGCGGGAGTGCTCTCCAGAATCGGCTACAGGAGCTGATGCAGGAGCGAAGTCGCCTGACAGCTTCTCGATTCGGCTATACCGAGGGTGCTCCCGAAGTACAGACGATCGACTCGCTCATCGAGTCGCTGAAGCGGCAGATGAAGGTCGCGGCCGAAGAATCTCTGGACGTACTTCGTGCGAGAATCTCATCGCTGCAAGGCAGACTCGCAGAAGTCCGATCGGGCGTCCGAACGGCGCCGAGCGAAACCGCGGAGTTCGAACGCCTCCGGCAGAGGGTGCAGGCCGTCCAGGACGTCTACGACTTGCTTGTGGAAGAGTACTACGAGGCGCAGATCGCCGTCGCTGTGGAAGCCGGCGATGTCGCCGTGGTAGACGCCGCGACTCCACCTCTCTATCCCGACCCTTCCAGGGGACCGCTAAAGATGATGCTCGCGCTCCTGGCAGGATTGATGGTTGGCAGCATTAGTGCCGTAATGCTGGAGCAACTGGACAAGAGCGTGGGAACGGAACTCGACGTCCAGCGGTTTACGCGGGTTCCTGTTCTCGGCTCGGTCCCGCGCGTTCGGTCGCACTCTGCTAACTCGCTCGACGCGCGACTGGGTAAGGAGGCGTTTCGAGCAATCCGCACGAACATCCGCTTCGCTCTAGCGACCCCGCCTAAGAGCATCACGGTAACGAGCGCGGAGCCGGGTGAAGGGAAGAGCACCGTATCGGCGAACCTGGCGATCGCGCTCGCCGAGCAGGGCCTGCGTGTCGTACTGGTGGATGCCGATCTGCGAAGACCGCGAGTTCACGAGCTCTTGCACATGGAGGTCTCGCCCGGTTTGGCCGACGTTCTTCGCGGGCACGCCGAGCTTGAAGACGCGGTGCGAACCTCGACCGTTATGGACCTTCACGTAGTGACCGGCGGGCGGGCAAACGGAAACGCGCCCGAACTGGTCGGCGGGGAGGGCTTTGCCAAGTTGTTGTCCCGGCTCGAGGACAGCTTTGATGCGGTGGTGATAGACACGGCTCCAATCCTGGCCTTTACGGACGCGGCGCTGATCTCAGTGGTGTCGGACGGGACGTTGGTTGTGGCACGTGCAAGAAAGACCGACGGCAACAAGCTGCGAGAGGCGGTGAATAGACTCCGGCGCGTAGGGGCGCCGCTCGCCGGTATCGTGCTAAACGGAACAGTGGTAGACAGCACTTCCTCCTATTACTACGAGTACTACGATGGAAAGGATCGGGGTGCCGGGCTGACGCTCCGTCGGGCGCTTCCCGCGGGATCCTCCTCCTCGAAAGAACCTTCGTAGGGACTTGTGCTCCGCGCCGCCGCGACACAACTAGCGCACCCCGGGTGACCTGATGCCAGCGCGCATGCCCCGCGTGGACGCAGATCCAGTGGTTGCCCGACCATTTGTGATCGTCTCGCTTCTGCTGCTAGCCATCCTATCGGCTGCAGCGTCCGCCCTCCCGATGGCCGGATTTGCGTTTGGTCTGCTTCTCATCGGGTTGGGTGTGTTCGCCGGTTGGGCAGTGCACAAGATCCTCTATCGGGAGTCTTGGAGCAGTGTTTTTCGGAATCCGCTGGTCCTTCCCGCCGTGCTGTTCGCCGCCTTGGTCGCACTCTCGATGCTCTGGGCCGAGTATCCCCGGCGTACCTATGTAGGCGCGATTACGGTCTTCCAGCTACTAGCCCTCGCGTTGCTGCTCATCGACACGCTGAACAAGTGGGAGCGGGTCGAGTGGCTGGTTCGAGTGCTGATTGCGGCGGCCCTCATGACATCCATCCTGATGCTCTGGCAATACTTCGTCGGCGGGGTACATCGGGCCGGAGACAATCTGGCAGGGGGCCAGAACACAACTGCAATGCTCCTGGTCACGCTGCTCCCGTTTTCCTTTTACATGATTCGATCGGCGCAGACGCCTTTTTGGAAGGTTTTGGGTATCTCGTTTTTCCTCCTTGCGACGCTGGCCGTCCAGCTTTCGTTCTCGCGAATGAACATGCTCCTCCTTCCGATCGTCATGGTCAGTCAGTTTTGGCTCACGTGGCGCCAAGGAAGAGGCCGTCCATGGCTTGCGATGGCCATTGCGGGTACGCTGGCAGTGGGTGTGTTGTACGCCCCGTGGGAACGACTCGAGAGACGAGCCGAGACGATTCTCCCGTACCTCCAGGCGAGCATAGACAATCCTGGAGGCCGGGCCGTCGAGAAATCAAGCGCCAGAGGGTACCACTTGAGGGTGGGGTTGGCAATCTTCGCGGACCATCCGGTCCTCGGTGTCGGCTACCGGAACTACGGCGAGCATTTCTTGCGGCTGTATCAGTTCGAGGTGGAAGGCAGTGAAGAGTTCCTGGATACCGTAAGGAGCCCCCATAGTAGCACTGTGGGGATCATGGCCGATCTCGGGCTCGTCGGAACTGGCTTGTGGCTCTGGTTGCTGAGCCTAGGTCTTTATCTATCATTCAAGGCCTGGCGCATGCTTCGTCGCACAGCTCATCGAAGCGACAGCTTCTTTCTCGTCCAGGCGGTGGCGTCGGCATACCTGCTCCAGGCCCTTGCTTATCCCTGGTACACACCCAATCAGGACCAGAAGCTCTTCTGGATGATTCTCGCGTTGACGGTAGTCACCTATCGCTTGTCTCACCAGCTTCTCGCACGACGTGGCTCCCTGGCAGCTAGAGCTGTCGACCAGTCTTCTCATGCCGCGTCGTACGCATCGCCAGGCGGCATCTACGGCCCTTAGTCAAGTTTGACACAAGATGCCTGAGCCGCTGCCAATCCTCGTGCTTATCGGCTCGCTCCGGTCGGGTGGCCAGGAGCGCCAAGCCGCGAACCTCGTTAACGCGTTGGCTGAGTACCGTGTACCGGTGGCTCTGGCCTTGCTGGACGGACGCTATGAGCACGCCT
>JARRLJ010000630.1:0-2563 GCA_037387025.1 Gemmatimonadales bacterium | reverse complement strand
TGGAACTGCGGGATGCTCCAGAGCTCTGCGTGAGCACAGCTGGCGACGACCAGGTACTTACCGTCCGACGAGAAAGTCGGAACCGAGAGCCACGTTCCTTCGGGTGCAGGCGGGCGTTGCGCCACGACGTGTCCCGTCTCCGTCTCTAGCAGTACCAGTCCTGATCCGCTCCCCGCGGCAACAAGGGCGGCATCCGGAGAGAACGCGAAATGATGGGCCGGGCCGCCGTCCAATACTTGCTCGAAGACGAGCTCTCCCTGCTCGACATTCCAAAGCACGACCTCGCCGTCCGGCCCTTGCGACGCAACGAGGGAGCCGTCCTCGGACAAGGCGAGAGGTGTTGAGCAGTACGTCAGTTGCTCCGGATCCGTCGGGCCGAGCCTCCGCATTTCAGAGCCGTCCGGAAAGGTCCACACCACGAGAGGCGCTCTGGCGCCCACCGCAGCGAGTCGGCGTCCGTCGTTCGAAAACGATGCTGTGGCACATCGTCTCGGGTGGTAATCAAAGCTGGCCAGAACACGCCCGTCTTCGACGCTTTGCACGCACGAATCCGTTTGTCGGACACCGTGGATGATGGTCAGCGCCGCGCCGTCCGGCGTGAATGCGAGGGCCAACGGGCCGAACTCGCCGACGTGCTTGCGGCCGCAGAGGTCGGGGATCGTGACACAGGGGACGGCCTGAAGCTTCGACTCGGTTTTGTGCGCCAACGTGTCAATACGTGCGACCTTTCCGTCCTGATCGAATTGAATGATGGCGCGAGTCCCTTTCAAGCCGACCGACCCGGCGATTCCGGAGTACCCACCGGCAACCACGAAGAATCCGGCGTGCTCCTGCCAGGCGTAGACGAAGAGTCCGGGGCTCTCGACCACCTGGGGTCGCCCGAGAAGCCTCAGGACGTCCTCTCGAGTGCTGACACCGATCTCGAGCTGCTGTACGTCCGCGACGTGTTTGATCGGAACGGGATTCGGCAGGTAGCAGCTGCACGCCAGGAGCAGCGCAGCGAAAGGGACCCTCGCCATGACCGACCAGCCGAATCCTGCGTTCGGACCGGACAAAGAAAGTCTTCGGGAGATACTGGCCTGATATGAGATCAACCTATCACCCGCGGACACCCAATCTGGATCCGGTGAGGGCCGCCGGGCAGGACCCGCTCGGCGCCGCTCAGAAAACTCTCCTCACCCCTATCGCCCAGTAGAACCCGTCCGAGCGGGTGCTGCGGACGATGCCGGTGGAGTTGTCGGTGATTTCCGGCGCCAAGGCGAGCAACCCGCCTTCTAGGCCGAGCATCCAAGGCGTTCTGCCAAGCCGGACATCGAGCCGTGCATCGAATCCCCACGTGTGTTCGGTTGACTGTAGCTCGGCGTCGAACTCCGGGGGGAGGGATCCGTAGCGCACCCAGGCATAGTGCACTCCAACGCCCCACAGGATCGAACCATTTCTCCAGTTGCGGGGACGGAATTCGAATCCGAGGAGGAAGGGCGTCATACCCACACTCGTGGTTCGCACCTCTTCCTCTGCGCCGAAGGGACCGCGCGTGGTCACTTCCAACGTCGGCATGAAGTGACCCAGGCTCCCATCGAACCACAAGATCGGCACGATCTCGATCTCCGCCACGAGACGCGCACCGACCGTGTCTTGGAGAACGGCCGTCTTGCCTGCATCGGCGAGGCTATCAAACGCGACGTCCATCCCACCGCCGCCGGTCACGCCCGCAATGTCGAGGCCTAGCGCGATACCTCGTAGTCTTTTGTTTTGCGGCGTGGACTCACTCCCCGTCTCGCCCATGGCAGCGACGCCGAGCACGAAGGCCGAAACCCAGACAACGAGCTGACTGGATCAACGAGCATCAACCGGCTGATCGATCCCGAGGATGACAAAGCGTCATATGCCGGTGCAGTATCGTGCCCCGCTCGGCTTGGCGGCACGCGGCGTTTGTGTAATCGCGCAGCGCCGTAGGTCGTATTGCAGCGATTCCCCCGCCCTGGCTTAGACGAATGGCTTAGCTTCCGTACATTACGTCTTACGGATAAGCGCTCGATCGAGAGAACGGTCACTAAGGGATACAAACGGTATCTACTACTTCCCATTGCGGATGGCATTTGTCGCCTGGGTGTCCGTTGCAGGTCCCGCTCTCATTCGGGTTAAATACCGGCAGATACAGTTCGGCATGAACCGGGGCTGGATCGGATCGTGATGAGTCTCGGGCAGTTGTGCACCCCCTTCCGGCCAAGCCTCACCCCGGTTCGGAGGTCCACCATGAAGAGTTTGGTGTATTCAATTCTCGGTTGCTCGATCTTGGTAGCACCCCAGATCGCCGCGTTGGAAGGCGGTGCTCCGGCACCGGTGCCGCAGACCGGTCAGACACGGTGCTGGGATGACTCGGGATCCGCCATCAGTTGTGCTGGAACGGGCCAGGACGGTGAGTATCAGACTGGCGTGACGGTGGACCCAAGGTTCGCTGACAACGGTGACGGCACAGTGACGGACAACCTGACGGGGTTGATCTGGCTGCAGAACGCGGACTGTTTCTGGATAAGAAACTGGACCGATGCCCTGTCCGATG
>JARRLJ010000629.1:0-2634 GCA_037387025.1 Gemmatimonadales bacterium | reverse complement strand
TCACCAGCACCAGCAGCGTGAATATCTCAAGACGTCCCATGACCATCGCCAGAACACATATCCACTTTGCCAAGGGGCTCAGGGAAGAATAGTTCGCCGCGACATCGCCGAGACCGGGCCCCAGATTGTTGAGCGATGCCGCGACTGCGGAAAACGCCGTAACCTGGTCGAGACCGGTGAACATCAGTGCGACCAGCATGACAGAGAATACGACCACATAGGCGGAGAAAAACCCCCAGACAGCCTCTATGACCCTGGGTGGCACCGGACGGCCGTTGAGCTTGACCGGGATCTCGGCGTTGGGATGCAGCAGCCGGATCAGCTCCCGGTAACCTTGCTTGAAGATCAGTACCCAGCGGATGACCTTCATACCGCCCCCCGTCGAGCCGGCGCAGCCCCCGATGAAGCTGACGAAAATCAGCATGACCGGCAACGCGCCGTGCCACATGGAGAAATCGTCGGTAGTGAAGCCGGTGGTGGTGCCGATGGACACGACCTGGAACAGGCCGTTCCGTACAGCTTCGGTCCAGTGCGAATAGATTCCGTCGAAGTGCAGATACCCGACAGTAAACAGGGCCAGGCCCGTCAGAATTCTTACGTAGGCGTGGAATTCCGAATCGTGGGAATAGGGTCGCGCGGCATCGACGATGGAGAACGGCCGTCGACGCTTGCGGATACTCAGGCGCAGGCCGCGGATTTCCAGGGGCAGACTGATACGCACCCGTTCCCAGGCGAGGAAGTGCAGGGAGAAATTGACCCCGGCAATCAGCATGAACACGATGGCGACATACTGTACGGCATAACTGTCGAAGTGGCCGATGCTGGCGTCGTGGGTAGAGAATCCGCCGATGGCGACGGTACTGAAGCTGTGGCAGACCGCGTCGAAGAGGTGCATGCCCGCGCCCCAGTAGCAGAGCGCGCAAACGACGGTGATGATCAGGTAGATCAGCCACAGTGCCTTTGCCGTTTTGGCAATCCTGGGGCGAAGCTTCGAGTCCTTCACCGGGCCGGGCGTCTCGGCCCGGTATAGCTGCATACCGCCGACCCCCAGCATGGGAAGAATCGCGACGGCGAGGACGATGATCCCCATGCCTCCCAGCCACTGCAGCAGCTGCCGGTAGAACAGAATGGACCTGGGAAGCTCGTCCAGCCCGACGAGCACCGTGGCGCCGGTGGTGGTAAGGCCCGACACGCTTTCGAACACCGCATCGGTCAGAGGCATTTGCAGACTTGCCGACACCATCAGGGGCACCGAGCCGGCGATGCCCAGGCCCAGCCAGAACGCGGATACCACCAGGAAGCCGTCGCGAATCTTCAGGTCCCGGCCCCGCTGGGAGGCGCTTTCGCGGGCCGGGTACCAGAGCAGGACCCCGGCCAGGAAGATGATGGCGAAACCGAGGATGAATGCCCTTGCGCCACCATCCCCGTGGACCAGGAAGGAGATATTCAGAAGGTCGGATACGCTCTGGAATCCGGCAACGTAGGAGACCACGAGGGGCGGCAGCATGAAGCAGCTGAACGCCATCAGTAACGAACCGAGAATCCTCTGAACCGGATGAAATCCCATCAAATCAGTGTTGGGGAGGGTTGGAACAGTTTCTCCACCGCCCGAATATGCTTTTCGTCGGTTTCCGTGAGGAACAGGATGACGTGATCTTCGGAGCGGATATGCTCGTCGTGGTGGGCCATGATCACCTCGCCTTCCCTGACCAGGGCGGCAATGGTGGCGCCCGGAGGCAGGGGGATATCCTCGATCGCACGACCCACAACCTCAGACGTTTCCGGCGTACCGTGAGCGATGGTTTCAAGCGCCTCGGCTGAGCCCTGGCGGAGAGAGTGCACCTGGACGACATCACCACGCCGGACCTTGGTGAGCAGCGCGCCGAGGGGACTCGATGTTCTCCTCCGACAGGAGTTCTTCGTCCGTGGCGTCACCGGGAAGAACGATGGTCTTGGTGAGCCGTTCGGCGATGTACCTGGCACGCTCCCTGTCCCGCTCCAGCAACTTCACCTGGTTAGTGTTTTCCAGGCGACGGGCGAGCTGATAACCGATGTTGCCGCCCCCGGCGATGATCACTTTGCGGATCGGATGCTCCAGCTTGCGCAGTTCGCTCATCATCACGCGGATGTCCTTCCGGGCGGCGATAAAGAAAACGATGTCATTCTCACGGATCACCGTATCGCCCTCGGGAAGGATGCTTTCGCGGGTGCCGTCGGCACGCCGACGATAGACGGCCGCCACGCGGGCGTCCGTGTGCGGGATATGCCGTCGGAGCTGGCGGAGCTCCTGCCCCACCAGCAGCCCTCCGCGATGGGCCACGACCCCGGCGAGCCGGACCCTTCCGTCGGCAAAGTTGAGTACCTGCAGGGCCCCCGGGTAGTGGATAAGTTGCTCGATGTATTCGGTCACCAGTTGCTCGGGGCTTATGATCTCGTCCACCGGCAACGCTTCCTGTGCGAACAGGCTCGTGGTCGAGGTGTATTCCAGGGCCCGGATTCGGGCAATCTTGGTGGGCGTGCGGAATAGCGTATAGGCGACCTGACAGGCCAGCATATTGACCTCGTCGATGTCGGTCAGGGCGATAATGATGTCAGCGTCGGCACCGCCGGCCTGGGTCAGAACCTGGGGGTGGG
>JARRLJ010000628.1:0-3155 GCA_037387025.1 Gemmatimonadales bacterium | reverse complement strand
GGGGAAGGTCGGCGAGTCTTAGTTATTGGTGGGGCGGGCAAGATGGGTGGCTGGATGGCGCGGTTCCTATCGTCTCAGGAATACCGGGTGGAAATCGCCGATCCCAAAGGGCCGCTGCCCGGGTACCCGCATGTATCTAACTGGAAAGACAGCGGTTTGGATCAAGACATCATCATAGTCGCAGCGCCGCTGCGCGCGTCGAGGACGATTCTGGAGGACTTGGCCAGCGTCCCACCGAAAGGACTCGTGTTCGACATAGGCTCACTGAAGACGCCGCTCAGGTCTGGGCTCCTCAATCTGTCAGCGGCGGGCGCAAGAGTTACATCAGTACATCCGATGTTTGGCCCAGATACGGAACTTCTTTCGGGCCGACACGTGATCTTCGTCGATGTTGGTGTAGCAGAGGCAACTGGACAGGCGCGTCAGCTGTTCGATTCTACCATGGCCATCCAGGTCGAGATGGATCTGGATTCGCATGACAGAGTCATCGCCTATGTTCTGGGTCTCTCGCACGCGCTGAATATCGCTTTCTTCACTGCCCTGGCAGAGAGTGGCGAGGAAGTCCCTGACCTGACGCAGTTCTCGAGTACGACGTTTGATGAGCAACTGGATGTTGCTCAGAAGGTTGCTGGGGAGAGTCCGAGCTTGTATTTCGAGATCCAGTCATTCAATGACTACGGTGCAGAGGCTCTGGACTCGCTCCATAACGCCGTTGATCGCATTCGGTCAGTTGTGCGCGAGGGTGACGAGGAATCGTTCGTTGGATTGATGCAGGGCGGCCGCGCCTATCTCGAGCGCAGGATACGCAGGAATGGGTGAGTTGAAACCACCTTCATCGACCGGGGATATGGTGCAGCCAATCCTTGGGGTCAATCGGCTCCTCTTGACCGGGAGCGCGCACCCTGATCCGGAGCCCCTTGCCACCCCCAGCTTGGAAGTACAGTAGCGTCAAAGGGTGATATCCCGCCTCCAGGGCTATCTGTCCGGATACTTCGGTCATTCCATGCAGGCCGTCGTTGTCCACGACGGTTTCATCTCCGATTATGAGTCCGCTGCCGTCGTCAGACGTCAGATAGAACGAGTAGATGCCGCTCTCAGGGACTTTGATGAACGTTGGTAACGCCCTGTCGAACCGGAACGAAATCTGATAAGTCGTGAATCGAGGCAACTCCCGATTCGTAATAGTAGTACTCCATGCCGGGCACGAGCTGGTCATCGACGAATCGCTCAGCAGGGCGGAGGGAGGTCCGTTTCATATGTGCAGCGCTGGGTGGGCTCGACATTCCACTGGGGAGGAATGCTCTGGCCGTTACCGTCACTCCGCTCTCATCGATTGGCAGGGTGAACGAACCAGTGTAAACCTGAGACTCAACGGTAGGATCAGATCCGTCCATGGTGTACCGGATAAGGGATCCCGGCAGCAGCGTGCTGAGCGAGATCGTGAGCGTGTCGCTCAGTGTGAGTCGGTCCTGCTCGAGGCCGTTTACCTGGGGCACGCGGTAGTTGACCGAAAACCGGTCCAACCACTCGAGCTGCGGTTGCAGCCGCCCAACGAATGAATCCCAGTCCCGGGCCTTCTGTGGCGACCAGATGACCTCGGACAAGGCCAATGCTCGGGGGAATACCATGTATTCCAGGTAGTTGGCAGTGTTGATGTATTCGGTCCAGACATTGCCTTGCGCGCCCAAAATGTGTCTCGCTTCGCTAGACGACAGTTCAGGGGGAACAGGTTCGAACTCGTACACTTTCTGGAGGGGGGTGTACCCGCCGATGGCAAGCGGCTCGTTCTCCGGGTCGCCTTGGTAGTAGTCGAAGTAGACATGACTCGTCGGCGTCATGATGACATCGTGCCCTTGTCGGGCGGCCTCGATTCCGCCAGCCATGCCCCGCCATGACATAACTGTTGCCTCGGGTGCCAGCCCGCCCTCGAGTATCTCATCCCAGCCTATGAGCCGCCGGCCGTGATCCCGGAGGAAGCTCTCGATCCTTCTGATGAAATAGCTCTGTAACTCGTGCTCGTTCGCCAGGCCTTCCCGCCTGATGACCTCCTGAGCCAGAGGACTTTCCTCCCAACGGACCTTGGGAGCCTCGTCACCGCCGATATGTATGTAGGTGCCGGGAAAAAGCTCCATCACTTCCGTTAGCACGTCTTCCAGAAACGCGAAGGTTTCTTCTCTTGGGCAGTAGATGTCTTCGTGGATGCCCCAGACAGTGGCGACCTCGAAGGGTCCTTCAGTGCAAGCCAGTTCGGGATACGCGGCAAGCGCTCCCAACGAATGTCCGGGCATCTCGATTTCGGGAATGACGGTCACGTAGCGCGACTTCGCGTGAGCCACTACTTCGCGGATCTCATCCTGGTTGTAGAACCCCCCGTATGGAGTCCCATCCCCTATGTACGGATCGAAGTTCTGTTCCAGAATGGTCTCCTTCCGATAAGCACCTACCTGAGTTAGTCGCGGGTACTTCTCTATCTCGATCCGCCATCCTTGGTCTTCGGTAAGATGCCAGTGAAAGGTGTTCATCTTGTACATCGCGATCAGGTCGATGTATCGCTTGACGATATCCACCGGAAAGAAGTGACGACCTACGTCCAAGTGCATACCACGGTAACCAAATCGCGGTGAATCCTCGATCTCCACGCCTGGGATGTACCACTCCGGTCCGTCAGCTGCTGGCACTGACCCGTCTGCTTGATGCCGCGGGAGCTGCCGTAGGGTCTGTAGGCCGTAAAACAGTCCGGCATGCGTTGCAGCTGTGATGAGTACGGCTTCGTTGGCGGCCTCCAACGTGTAGCTCTCCTCGCCTCCAGTTTCGTCGGACAGCGTCAGGCCTATTGTGTTAGGCGTTCCCGGAGCTATTGGCTCCGTTGGGGTTGCGAGATGGAAGCCCACCCGCAGCTCGAGTAATTCGGCCCCGTAGACCGCCAGCTCTTGGAGCTCCGGGTCGGACGGATCGGCGACTACGATTGCGGTGCTCTGGTCCAGGCTGAACACCCCCGTTTTGGGTGAGATCCGGGATGGAAACGGGACGATATGGTAATCGGAGACATCCGGGGAACATGCCGTAACTACAACTGGAATCAGAAGATATGCTAGTCGGCGCAGCATGGCGGTTCGTTGGGTTGATAGGACAGTCGTTAGGGCGGTCGGTGCCCG
>JARRLJ010000627.1:0-3549 GCA_037387025.1 Gemmatimonadales bacterium | reverse complement strand
CGGATGAGCAGGTGTTTCCAGGCGAATCAAGCCCGAACCAATCACAGTGACCGGGTAGTTCGCCGCGCCGACGACACTTGGTCCTTTACGTTGTTGAATCCGGGCTCAGGTAACCTAGGGCCTCCTGGGTGTCGCCGTCCATATCCACGTTGAGCAGCAGGCCCTCGACTACAGCGCCGACATCGATCAGCGTTGGGAAGAATACGAGGAAGTGCGTTGGGTGATCCGTGGACGAATCGCTCGTCGAACAGGTTGTCCTTCTCGTCAGGATAAAGAGCGAGATACCGAATTCGCGACTCTATCAAGTCCTGGAAGAAATGGCTCCCGAATGAGACCTCGGGTGCGAATCCGCCCACGGGTCGTGCAATCTCGATGAGCATCCGGGCGAAGTTGATGTCGGCGTAGCCTACGTGAATTCCCTTTCTCATGTCCCGAGTTCCCCAACGGCCGGGGCCCATCAGAATAAACGAGCTGTCCTGAAGCCGTTCGTTCAACAGCCGGATCACTCGGCGTTGATCATCCGTTAATCGAAGTCGCCTGCGACCGAGCTGTTGCTTCAGGACTCGATTCTCCTCGCAGAGATACTCGATGACTGCGTCCTGCTGACGACCGAGCCAGCCGGCAAGGGCGGCGACAACGATCTGCCAAGGCTGGAGAACGGGGGCCATCCGTCAATCGTAGACGAATCGAACGGCGATCGGCAGCTATCCATGCACCCCGCGAGAGGTTAGAATCGCAAGGATTTGGGCTCGATCCAGTTTCTGGACGATACGGATACATGTCGTAGCCCGTTGCACAGTTATTTGCACACGCTCCCGGAGTGATGCTCGGCAAGAAATCAATGGACTGCAAACGAAGTCAGTGTCGCTCGACACTCCGTTTCTCCCTTATCCGGTTTGATGCGAAGCCGGAGGTGCGTTACTCGATCGGCGCTCAACTGCCATTCCTCACGCTGAAATGTAGCGCCGGGAGGCGAGAAGTTATACTCCTGTCTGACATGCTCTCGGTATGAAGTCCCCGCATCGACCGATACAGATAGGGTGATCTCTTGTCTGCGACTGGCTTCTTTTTCCTCAATTTCGAGGTTGACGCGGCGAATGGTCTGTGGCACGTCAAACTCCAGAATGATCGTCTGCTCTCCTCGCTCGCTCGCCATCCAATAGGTTCCTCCCGGTCCCCGGCGAGCATCAAAAGCGTTCTCGACAGGGTGATCTTCGCTTTCCGAACTCACCAAAACAGTGGCCAGGGACGAGACGTCCAGCCCAAGCGGTTGAGCCTTCGTTTCATTTGACGGAATAAGTTTCTTTCGCATTTTGATGCTGCCCTCATTTCATTTCCAGACCTGTTCTACGAGGTCCGTCTCGATCTGTCCTCACGCCACCTAGCCCAGAACCCCCGTAGGCTCATGGCTCTCGACCTCCTTGCAGCCCCTCACGTTCGGCGGCCGGAAGGACCGGCCTGGGTTCATTTCACGCGCGTCATTGAGGACCCGAACCTGGAAACGGATTGGGAGGCTTCGCGTGGGGGGCGCCGTTTCAAGGCTGTCTTGAGATGGTGCCCATATTCTTGTCCAGAGTTTCCACCAGCGTCCAGGGTTTCCATGGCGTTGCGTAGAATGCGTTGAGCGTGTTGCGGCAGCCGAGACTCTTGTCACTTCAGGTCGCCCCCCTCGAGACGTCACTTGATGAATGCTTTCAACAACTCCACCGGGAGCGGGAATATCAACGTCGAGTTCCTTTCCGCGGCGATTTCGGTGAGCGTCTGCAGGTAGCGCAGTTGGAGGGACGAGGGTTCCTTGCCGAGCTCCTGGGCGGCCAGCGCGAGGTTCTGGGCAGCTTGCTGCTCTCCATGGGCGTGGATGATCTTGGCCCGCTTCTCGCGCTCGGCCTCGGCCTGCTTGGCAGATCGACGTGCTTGACCTCCACGGCAGCGATTTTGATTCCCCAGGGGTCGGTCTGCTGATCCAGGATCGACTGCAATCGATGATTGATCTTCTCGCGTCCCGACAGCAGCTCGTCGAGCTCGACCTGGCCCAGCACCGAGCGCAGAGTTGTCTGTGCCAGCTGGCTGGTGGCGTACTGGTAGTTCTCCACCTCGACAATCGCGCTGCGCGGGTTCATGACCCGGAAGTAGACCACGGCGTTGACCTTGAGTGAGACGTTGTCCTTCGAGATGACGTCCTGCGGAGGCACGTCATGGACCACGGTTCTCAACGATACCCTGACCATGCGGTCGACGATCGGGATCAGCAGGAACAGTCCCGGTCCGTAATCGGTCGGCCGCAGCCTGCCCAGCCGGAAGACGACGCCTCGCTCGTACTCGGGCAGGATGCGGATCGCGCTCATCAGAACTACGATCACGATGAGCACGGAGACGAGAACTCCTATGATCGTCGGCGTAAGCATGCTCTGTCCCTACACGACGATCTTGGCGGGTTTGACTGTCAGAGTCTCGCCCAGCTGCTCGGAGGAGGGATTCTCGATCAGTACCGTGGGTCGTTTCGGATCTCGATACGCGTGCAAGGCCTCCTTGGCGGAATCTGCCTCGATGCCACCGCTCATCCTGTAGCCCCGCTTCTCATACGAGGAGGTGAGCCAGTCGGTTGCGTTGTGGGCAGTGAACACGCCCAGCCACAGCGCAATGGCTACACCAACAACGATACCGTTGGTCGCGACACCCATCAGCACGGCGCAAGACCCGTAAAGGACAGCCAACACCACGCCATGAAGAGTCAATCCCTTACTGAACGCCCATAGCGGAGAGAACAAGAGCGCCGCCCAAGGATACCCAGAGTCCTTGAAAACTTCGCGGTCCTGCGCGCTTCGTTGGAAAACCAGGTAGTGTCCCATCAGAACCTCCTTCTCGCGTCGGATCTCTCGCCAGACATCATGATTCAAGCCCTTGCCTCGGTTGACGAAGACCCGAGGTGAGCCCGGGTCGGTACTGTCGCGGTGTTCGTGCGGTCCGCGCTTGCACCGCCGGCTGAGCTGGCCGGTATGGACCCTCTCGCAATCCACAGACTGGGCAAGCTGGACCGTGTCGCAACAAGGCACCGGCCAGAAAAAGCGAACGTCGTACGGACGCGTGCTCCGTTCCGTCAATTGCTATCGTAAGCAGTCGATCGTCTGCCGGTGTGAACTTCATTCTATCTCCTTCGTTTCCGTGGATCGCTCGACCAGCCACCGTTATCGCGTCTAGCACTGACACACCTCGACGCGCTCGTCGAGGAGCTTGCCGTTCGACGACACGCGGGTCGTGGTCGTACGGAAGTTGCGGCACCCATCCTGCGCCGCGTGCGACCGCAGATCCGAAGCGGGTCCGACATGACCGCAGTCCATGCATTCGTAACGCTCCACCAGACCCTGCTGCGCCGGATGGTCGACCGAGCTAGTAAGCATCGCCCATGCCTCCAGCCATACCGGCGGCCTGGGCACCGCTCTTCTCCGGGACCTCGCTGACGAGCGCCTCGGTGGTGAGCATCAGGCCGGCAATCGAGGCCGCGTTCTGAAGCGCTACACGCACCACCTTGGTCGGGTCGATGATCCCGGC
>JARRLJ010000626.1:0-4293 GCA_037387025.1 Gemmatimonadales bacterium | reverse complement strand
CTTGCCGGTTGGCTTCGGTGATTTCGCTCCGCATTTGATCGAGCGAATAATCTTCCAATGCCTTGTCCCGGGACCACGCAAAGTTGCCCGAACACGGATGATTGAGCGAATGGTTGCCGATCTCGTGTCCCGCTGCCACCGCCCGTCGCCAGCCGTCCAAACGCTCCTCGACCGCACGCGGCCCGACAAAGAAGGTGGCCTTGACCCCGTAGCGGTCCAGTAGCGCCATGCCCGCATCGATCTGACTCAAGCGCGCATCGTCGAAGCTCAGACTGACGGCGGCGCGTTTGCCTTCGGGCCAGGAGAATGACGAGGTATCCGTTTGCGCGGCGCTGCCCTGCACCGGCAGAGCCGTGCCGATGGACAAAACAAACAGCAGTCGAAGTTCCCTTGCCGTTCGTGTCATGACATCAGTGTTCCTTCTTGCTTGGCGAGCAACGCGTCGAGCTGGTACGCATGTCGCATCGGGTGCATGACCGCATGCTCCAGCATTGCGTCGATGCAGTACGGCACACCCCACCACGACTCGTATGCCGTCCTATCAGTCATCTCCGCCGTCACCTCGCGCAAGTGAAGCTCCCAGGCCTGCAACACGTCTTCGAGATACTCGTCCGCGCGCGCCGCAAACCCCTCCGGCTCCGGGTGTCCCTCCAGATTCGGTGCGGCAAGCTCTAGCTTGTCACAGATCCACGTCAGGTAACGGGCCGCGCAACCCAGGACATGGGTAAGCAGTGTCTCCCTCGACGCGTAGGCTGGATCCGCAGTTGTGGGAAGCTCTACGGCCGTGGAATCAGCGCGGCGCCAGGTTGCCACGAACGCGCGGAGGTACCGCGCATGCAATGTCACCAGTGCTCTCACACCGGCATGTTTGTAGGAATCAGAGGTCACGACCACCATCTAGTCTCTCAGAATTCGAATCCGATACCCGAAAACAGCACCCCCTCGAGATCCGAGAACGTGAGCAAGTTTATTACATGCAACTCGACGAACGGGCGCGCCGGACCCAGTGCCAACGCCGTACCTGTGAAAACCGTGTAGGCAGCCTCAACTTCAGCATCGGTTACGAATCCGCCGGAGTTCTGACCCTGTTTCCTCGCCACGAGACCGCCGCCGAGATACCACGGGGCTCCGTCTCCCAGCGGCCAGCCTCTCGCGGCCAATTGGGCGTACCAACCCTGGTTTATCGACCCTCCTGTTCCTGCCGGAAGGTTCACGATTACGTGAAACGCCGGGTAGAATTCGATCGGTCCGATGAACGGAGTGACCAAGTGAACGCCCAGGCGGCCCCATCCCAGGTTGCCGTGCGCGATGGTGGCTCCGTAACGGGCGCCAATCTCGACCCGCGAAGGGGCCTCTTCACCCAACGCCGACCTGGTCCACAGTGCCACCACGCCGCAGTTGGACCCCGTCCGGTTGAACTCCGCCGGTATCTGGGCCGGTCGAGAGTAAGTCTCCACCGCCTCGATCGCGTCAATGGGTATGGCACCGATATCGAAGCTTCGCGTGTCTCCCACGGCGGCTCCGATGAACTCGTCGCGCAGCACGAAGTCTCCCAGCCCCTCGACGCGACGGCGCTTGAAGCGCTCCAGGTAACGCGGTATCGGTCTGGCTTCCACGGTTACTGGCGCGAGGGTGTACGGCTGGTCGGCGCTCACAGCCTCGGCCGCTGCCAGCTCGATGGTCACCCTTACCGTTCCAACCGCCCCACCCACGTCGAGCGCTTGGGTCACCGTCGGAGCAAACCCCAGTCGCAGCACGCGAAACGTGAACCTGCCCGGTTCGACATCCATCTCGAACATCCCCGCCGAGTCGGAACGCACGGCTGATACGTCCTGCCCGAGCGCGTCGAGCAACGTTACCTCCGCCCCAACCACGGGCTCTCCGGTCGCTTCGGACACGAGCACGCCCTGAATGGTCTGAGCTTGCACCGCAAGAGGTGCGACACAGGCAAGGATCGAGGTGGTGGTGCTGAGGCAAAGGCGTCGGATCAAGGTCACCTGCTCGTCCGGGACCCGGCGCTGCTCTCCTGTAGCCAGATGTTGAGCAGCGGCGCGTTCCAACTGTATGGTTTGCCGAGCACGTCGAGGTCGCCATCGCCGTCGAGGTCCACCAGGCGTCCTTCGTGCACGCCGAAACCACGAGCCACAACGTGCTTTCGGAAATGCCCTTCCCCGTCACCTAGCAGTATGCGTACTTCGGAATCCGTGTTGCCCTCGCCGAAGCGCATCTCCGCGTTGAAGATGTCGAGGTGACCGTCCCCGTCGAAGTCGACCACGTCGAGGGTATGACCGTTGTCCACCTCATCGATCAACACGGTGCTCTTCCAATAGCCGGCTTGCCACTCGTACAGGACGAGCGGTCCCACGCCATCACCGACGACTAGCACGACTTCGGGCCTGCCGCCCTCGATCAGTTGCCCCGCCGCGGCGCGGGTGAACGTGTAGCCGGCATCGATGATGTGCTCGACGAAGCGACCACCGTCGTACTCAAACCAGCGACCGCCGCCTACGATGTCCTCTACTCCGTCGCCGTTCATGTCGACAGCATCGAGCCCCTCGTGTTCGTGGGTGCCGCGCCAATCCGGATAGACGCTGCGGGCTTCCATCTCCCCATCAGCGGCGTAGCGATAGATGGTATAGATCTCCCACTCCTTTGACGCCCGAGGGTTATCAGGGATCTCCGCATAGAACAAGCCCCGTGATCCCTGATTCCAGAACACCAGTTCTACCTTCCCATCGCTATCAAGGTCCATGAACGCCTGGTCGTGGTGCTTGGTCCCGCCGCTCTGTTTGATGGTATGGCGCAGCCAGGGTCGATCTGCAACGAGGTCGGGATACGGATTCTCCCACCACCAGATTTCATTGCTCCTGGCCTCACCACCAAAAACGATGTCGGTATCGCCGTCGCCGTCGATATCGTACGCGGCGCCGCCGGCTTCAATCAGTACTTGCGCGCTGTCGATAACGTGACGCTCCCAGCCGGTTCCGACCCGAATCAGCCCGACGACAGCCGGCGCGATACTGCGGTCGGTGATGATGATGTCATTCACGCCGTCGTTATTCACGTCGACCACGAGTGAAGCGGTCTGCTGGTTGCTACCGTTGGTCATGGGCAGCTCGCCGCCCTCTGTGCTGAGGCGCTTCCAGGCAAAGCGGCCGTCGTTGCGGTCGTTGCGCCAGACGTGCATGAACTGGTACTGATCCCAACCGGCTCCCACGATGTCCAGGTCACCGTCGCCATCGAGGTCGGCCAGTTGGGCGCCGAGGTGGTTCTCTTTGCCACTGTCGAGGATGTGTTTGGTGAACTGGCCCGCACCGTCGTTCACCCACAGTTGCAGCTCGAGGCGCGGGCCTTTGTGCTCGCTGGTGATCAGGTCGATGTCCCCGTCGCCGTCCACGTCCGCCACGTCGAGGTTGTTCATCGAGTACTGCGTCACTACGCGGTGGCGAATCCAGGCTCCGGTTTCAGGCTGTTCGTACCAGAACAGGTTGCCGGTTGAAGTCGGCTATCTCCACCCGGTCGATGGGGTGGTTGCTCTGTCCGATCTCCTGCGCCGACCAGCTACCCGAGCAATCACCGGGGTTGGTGTAGGTGACCAAGATCAACGGTTCTGCGCCACCGCCCGGCCGCCTTCCGGCAGCGATGTCGAGATCGCCGTCGCCGTCGAGGTCGCCCAGGCCGATACCTTCGTCCGACGTGTTGGCGGCGACGAGCGTGCGTTTCCAATCTGTCTCTGTGGGATTGTCCGGGATCTCGAAGCAATAGATGTTGCCGTCTCCGGCAATGACGAACTCCTCTTTGCCACCTGCTACCAGTTGTCCTCGCTCGAAGCCCTGGCTGTTGGTGTGGCTCGTTGCCGGGACCGATCCGACCTTGCTCCCGGACCAACTCGTCCCGTCACGATCAGTCGCCTCAAACCAGTACAGATCCGGCAGGGCCTGCGCGATGACATCGGCGTAGGGATCTCCGTCAACATCGAGTAGCAGGATACCGTCGACGTTCTGAGGCAACGTCGTGCGTTTCCAGGCGCCGCTCATGTCGCCGCCCGGGTTGTGGTAGATGAAGCGGCCGGATAGCACGTCGAGATTGCCGTCGCCGTCGACATCGCCCATGTCGAGGCCGAAGTAGCGCAACCAGTCGGGCGCATCCCAGTCACCCCACTTGGCTTTGTGATTGTCGAGTTGGACGTAGCTCCAACTGCGCACGCTGCCGGATTGTGCCGTCGCTGAAGCGGAGGAGAGGCTGGTCAAGATGAGCGCGGCGAGAAGTCTTGTCATTGTGCAGGAGACTCGA
>JARRLJ010000625.1:0-2977 GCA_037387025.1 Gemmatimonadales bacterium | reverse complement strand
GACAAGCCTGCACAAGCCGACTTCGAAGGCATTACGATAGTCGACGATCGGTTCTATATGGTCACGAGCTGGGGACGAGTGTATGAGAGCTTCGAGGGTGAGGACGACGATCGAATGCTGTACAACACCTATGATACCGGAGTTGGGAAGAAGTGCGAAGTCGAAGGTCTGACGTATGAACCTGCAGATCATGCGCTCTTACTGCTATGCAAGAACCCGCGTGTGAAAGAGTTGGAAGATCGGCTAGCGATATTCGAGTGGTCGTTAGACGATCGGCTCCCGGTTGACGAACCATCCATCGAGATACCCCTCGATCGATTAACCGATGGTATCGATGAGAAGGATTTCCAACCATCAGGGATAGATCGAAATCCCAGGCGAGCGCGCCTCACCGTCTACCCACCCCCACGATGAGCATCTCGCTCAGTACATGAAGCCGGCTCCGATGTAGACTCCGGTGATGTCGTCTCCTTTGGCGACTGCTACACTGAGAGTTTGAAGCCGGTCAATGATGGAGATCCAGAGTCCGCCTCCGTATCCCACGTGCCACGTGTTCGCGTCAGCCGGGTCTTCCTCGTAATAGACACGTCCCACGTCGAGCAAGCCGAATAGCCCAACGGTTCCGGGAACCAGGATCTTGAATGGCGACACTGCAAACCTGAGCTCCGCGTTGCCGTACAGGGCCGCATCTCCCGCGAATCTGCGAGACCGGTAACCACGCAAATCTCCTGTGCCGCCGAGGTAAGCCGCCTCCTGGAACGGCGGTGTACCCCATACCTTGTTTCCCCCGATTCGGACAGCCAGAGTTGGATCCGTGGGGATCTGAGGCGTCAGATACACAGACACAGCACCATTTAACTGCCCAAACGTGGACTCGACGTCCCACAGTTTCGGATATACTGCGGCACCCGCCTTGAGACTTCCCAGCTCTCCGAATGACCCTGCCCCGTACGGATCGAACGTGCCGATGAAGTAGTCGGAATTGTCGTCCAATGGCGTATCCCAATACTTGAGTAGCAGGCTGAGGTCGAGGGTCAGCTGCTCCCTCAAGGGTTCTCTCCCGCTACCAGGCTTCCCACCTCTGTTCCCGCCGGTACGGTACGCAATACTAGGTGCTAGGATCGCCGCACGCTGTTGCACTTTGTAGAAGTCCGTCGATCCCGGGATTCCAGTTTCGTTTCCGAATCCGTTGAACCGCAGAAACAGAATGCCCGTGTACGCCAGCCGAGTCTCCAGATCCAAACCTGGCCAAACGTGGCGTAACGATCCCTCATATCCCAAGATGGGCTCGGGGCCATTGGTCACGAGTCCGGCCAGGAATCGGTGCCGGACCTTGTACGGATGCTTGCGATATCCGTACCGCTCCACGTTGTATTCGGCCGCCATGAAGAGCCCAGGATCCGGCGAGTAACCCAACAACGGAAACCCGATGCTGCGGCCACCCCAATCGAGCGCATCCTTGTGAGCCAGATCTTTCGCGGGTGGCCGTTCGTACTCACGTTGGTTCACCTTGGCGCCACTTCCGCGCTCGAACTCGTTGTCGCCTCGCGAGTCGTAGAAGTGCATTTTCCCTGAGCCAGTCTGGGACGAGTTTACGAATCGATCATCGCCCGCGCCGCCGTCGATCCTGAGTCCGATGCGACCGTTTGCACCCAGTATTGCGATCTGGTCGTCACCTCCCCGCATGTAGAGCCGTACTTCCTTTGTGATGTCGGGTTGAAAAGTGCGGCGGAAGTACGGCTCAGCTTGTTGCCCGGAGGTTGCCTCGACTAATCCGATCCTGACTTCCAGTTCGCCACTTTCCAGGTACCGCAATTCGGCATATTCGTCTTCGTCGGTCGCCTTGATATCGGGCCATCTCGAGATCAGTCGGTAGTAATCGCTAGCCGCCTTCTGCAACTGCGCTCGGCGATGCTTGAGTGCATCCGTGAGGAACTCTCCCACTATTGCATAGTGCGGCGGAGGAAGACGCCTAACTGCGTCTTCTATCACAGCATCACTCAGCTTCTCCTGCACAACGTGGGCTACTGAGTCCCAGACTTGCTGCTCCAGTTCTACGAGCAGCTCGCGATCGAGTTCCCAGCCGTTGAAAGTGAGACCGACGATACTTGGATACTCTGACTCGAACTTGATCTGTTGTGGTCGGGAGCGGCGCGTTATCCACATGACTAGTCCGTCGTAGTCCACGAATGCCTGGTCACGGTCTTCAGGAATCGGAACCCAGGTGCTACATCCGTCTCTGGGGAAACTCGCCCACCTCCACTGGTCGGCATGACGATCCCGATCGCCGATCAGCATGTCTATCAAACGGGCCTTCAGGTATGCAGTTGCGTCTACGCGGTCGCAGGGTCCATCCTCGAGAGCGTCCAAGAAAGCATCGGTGCCGCTTATACGTCGAGAACCAGCAAACCCAGGTGTCGCGTCGGCTCCTTCGTCAGGATGCAACAGCAGCATTCCCAGCATGCCAGCGTATTCATCACGAAACTCCCCGAGTCTGGGATCATCAGGAATGATGACCAACTGGTGCTTTGAGTGCAGTATGTCGGTTGCCTCGAGGAGAGGGTCCACGACCAGCGCACCTGTCGGTAACAATGCGCTTATTTGATCCTGGATGATGCTCTCGACAAACGTCCCCTTTAGCTGGGTCAACAGGCGCCTCGTTGGGTCCTTGTCGACCGACCGCACGACATAGCGTCGTCCGTTTCCACCGTCAAAATGCAGTGTAGTAGACTGGCCGAATCCTCCAGTCCTGCTCGGTGTAAGACCGCCTCCGACACTATCCAGGTCGAGAACGGGCACCTCTATCGGTGTTGTCCACAGTTCCCGGTAGTCACTACCGTAGAGCCATCGCTTGAGTCCGCCGGCGTCATAGCGTATGCCTGGGGTGATCGTATGAGGTCCACTACCCGGAGGCGGTGGTGGCTTTACTATTTGCGCTTCTGTGGCAACCGATGCTGTGAGCGCAAGTACGATCACG
>JARRLJ010000624.1:0-2570 GCA_037387025.1 Gemmatimonadales bacterium | reverse complement strand
GCCGAGTCGCTGGCAGACATACTCCGGATCGAAGTCGAAACGGCTTCCGAGCTGCTGCTGCCGGTGTCGCGAGACATCTATCGGGCAGTGTGCGATGCATGACAACGCTCGGTTGGATGCGTTGGTGAACCCACCTGGCGAACCCATGCCCAACGCCCGGCGCTTCCTGGAAGCCGAGTTTCACCACGCGGAGCGTCCCCTCCTCCTCCGCCAAGGCGGGATCTTTTACATGTGGGATGGAACCTGCTGGCCGGAACTAGACGACCAGGACCTTCGTGCCCGCCTGTACGAGCACTTCGAACACGCAATCTACCTTCACGAAACGAAGGGGGGCGTCGAGGAGAAGCCCTTTGCGCCCACCGTAAGGAAGGTATTAGACCTGCTGGACGCCCTCGGGGCCGTGGCGCACATCCCGACGGCGACCCCGGCCCCGACCTGGTTCAACGAGAACACAATGATGTTCATGGACATCGTGTCCTGCATCAACGGCCTGGTGCACGTCCCGACCCGGACGCTGCACCCACATACGCCGAATTTCTATGCCCACCACTCGGTAGCCTTCGAGTTCGATCCAGAGCCCGGCGAACCGGTTCGGTGGCTCGAGTTCCTGGACGAAGTATGGGGTGAAGACCAGGAGTCGATCGCCACCCTTCAGGAGCTATTCGGGTATCTCCTGAGCGGGGATACATCCCAGCAGAAGATGTTCCTGCTAATCGGGCCGAAGCGGTCTGGCAAGGGCACCATCGCCAGGGTCCTCCGTGCAATGCTCGGGGACCACAATGTGGCGGGTCCGACGCTATCCGGCATCGCAACCAATTTCGGACTCTCTCCGCTGATCGGCAAGCCAGTCGCCATCATCGCCGACGCCAGGCTGAAGGCCGCGGATACCGGCGTGGTGACCGAGAGGCTGTTGTCCATCTCCGGGGAAGACTCGCTGACCATCGACAGGAAGTACCGGGATCCGTGGACGGGGCAAATTCCGTCTCGAATCCTGATCCTGTCGAATGAGCTGCCGAGGTTGAACGACTCCTCAGGGGCCATGGCCTCCAGATTCATCGTGCTGGCCATGACCAGAAGCTTCTACGGCCAGGAAAATCCGGCGCTGACCCAAGAGTTGACCGCCGAACTCCCGGCCATCTTCGACTGGGCCCTGGACGGACTGGAACGCCTCCGGGACCGGGGCCGGTTCCTGCAGCCACGATCCAGCCAAGAGGCCATCCGGGAACTCGAGGATCTCGGATCGCCGATCGGCGCGTTTGTCCGAGATGAGTGTGAGGTGGGTCCCGAAATGGAGGCGATCGCTGAGGATCTCTATGGCGCCTGGAAGAGCTGGTGCGAGGAGCATGGGCGTCGCGTCAGCAACTCGGCGACGTTCGGGCGCGATCTCAGGGCGGCTTTCCCTTTCATTCGTGGGACGCAGCGTCGAATCCAGGGTAAACGGCCGCGAATCTACACCGGAATCAGAGTGTCACGCGGTGTCACGCGTGACACTGCAATGAATTACCCACGCGAAGACGATCGGCGTCACGCGGTGTCACGAGCGCACAACCTACCCAACGGGTCTGGAGCACCGTACCACTCGGAAACCGAATGCCAGCAATACAGTGGCGCGTCACGCGTGACACTGCGTGACGGTCCTTCCATTGACTATCTAATTGACGCCGCGCGCCAAGGCACTGGATACGACCACCAGCGTGCCCGCGAGCTACTTTCCCACGACCTTGACGAGCTTGCTGCCGGCCGGCTCACAGTAGCGGCAGCCAAGCACTATCTAGAGCACGTCGAGCCGTGAGAAACAGCAAGACCTCTAGACGCATCCCTGCCACAAGTCCGCTGAATGAACACCACCGCCAGATCCGTGATCTGAATGCGCTGGCTTCACTCGGGGGAATTTCCAACGCCCATAGGAGGGCAACACAACATGCACACGAAAATTGGCGACAGCACTGCTGCCCAAGCACGGGCGCTCGGGGTCGACGTTGGTTTCGTGTGGCCGGGCTCGTCTGTCAAGGTCGAGGTGGTGTGATGGATGGTGAGACGAGTTGGAAGCAGAAGCTCAAGGAAGCGAGCAAAAGAACGTCTCGGCAGATCGTCTTGCGTGAGCCGGACATCCGAATTCTCTAGCCCAGGAAAGCACCCGGGAGGGGGGCTGTACTACCCCTAAACGGTGCTTGAGAGGGGGCGGGGGTGCCGTGCCACACGCAATATCCTCAATAAAAAAATCAGGAAATACTTCAATCAGACAGATAGGAGACTCTAATGGCAAAACGCGGACCCAAACCAGATCTGCCACACCTGAAGGCCGTCCCCGGAAAACGGACTGACTATGTACCCAGCGAGAACGACGTTCCCATACGAGACTTCGAGCTCAAGCCGCCGAAGAGACTCAACAAGGTCCAGCAGAAGCTTTGGGATGACTACATCGAGCCGGCCTGGTGGCTACAGCAACCAGGCGATGCAGTGCTGGGCTTCATCTTTGTCGTGCTGATGGCCGAGTTCATAAACGACCCATCAGCGATGGTGACAAGCCGAATCGGCGAGCTGCGAAAAACGATGGCGGAACTGAAGCT
>JARRLJ010000623.1:0-2750 GCA_037387025.1 Gemmatimonadales bacterium | reverse complement strand
CCCCCATCATCCCTAGCCAATCCAGGTCCCTGACAAAACCTCGCCCGCATTGTACCGATCCCGGTCAGGCGGAAAGATGTTCAGATCAGAAATTCAGGCACAAGCTCATCCGGCTTCGCTCGGCTCCTGTCGAAGCGAATGCATCAGGAGCACACCAAGCATGCCCACAACCCCACCGAGCACCGTGCCGACTAGCACAATCAAGGCCCGCTTCGGCCATACAGCCTCCTTGGGCGGTACCGCCCCATCGATGACCCGAAAGGCGAACTCTTTATTGCCACGCGCCAGCATGACCTTCTGAAGCTCGCTCTCCAAGAGCCGTCCTATGGGGTCCTGCATTGCAACGAGACTGGTCCGGCTCAGTTCGGACCTCAGGTAGGTGACGTTGGCCTCGGCCTCCTGCAACGCTCGCTCGCGCAGCTTCGCGTTGACCCGTCGCACAAGGTCCCGAGCCCAGGTTGCCGCGACCTCCGGATCCGTCCAATCGATTGCTAGGGTGACCAGGCCTGTCTGGCTGTCGGTCGTTACTCGCATGACGTTTTCCTGGAAGTACATAACTGCGTCCCGGATGTCCGGGTGCTCCGCGGGATTGGCTTCCTTCCATTCGTTTTTCCCGGCGTCCCATTCATCGGCGAAAAAGACGTAGAGCAGTCCGCGCTCCTGAATGAAATCCCGCGCCAACTCCCACGCCCTTGGGACTGAGTCGCGACTCGGCATCCGACTGCGTGCGGTCTTGCGGTGACGAGTCATGCATCCGACTGGCTCCGTATTACTGGATGGCTGAGGGCTGCGTTCCCTGGCTTGACCCGGGCTTTCGGTGGAAGTAAACGGGCGCCGGTGCACAAGAGACTCTCTGCAAAGGGATCCATTCAGGAGTCCTTTTTGCCACCAACTCCGTCCGCGGGGCGGGGGGACTGGCGGGGAAACTCCGCGGCCGAATTGGAGCGTTTATGAACACTTGCCTTTTTCCCGGGACCCCGGCGCTATTCACCTAGAGGCTCCCGATCGCAGCGGCGGCAACCGCAAGATTATAGATAATTGTCGTCGAGCTCTGCCAGAGCGCCAGGCTCGGCATCCGGTTCACATCCAGCGGCACAACGATCGTGTCTCCCGGCTGGATCGAGCTGCCGCTCCCCTTTCGGAACCACTTGCTGTCCCCGCGACCGACCTGCACCGCGCCGTTTGCCCTCACAACATAGATCCGCTTTTTATCCGCATTTACTGTAGTTCCACCACTCAGTGAAATGTAATCATCCCTGTCCAGTCCATCTCTAATCAGGTGGGATGTCGAGTACTGCACCTCCCCGAGCACGGTAACCTCTTGCGTCGTCTGGGGAATGATCAACATATCCCCGTCCTTCAAGACGAGAGCACCGTTCTGATCAGACTTTTGCAGAAGATGCGGTAGATCAATCACCAAGCGACCCGCCGGCTCTGAGTCGCGTAGCTGCGCAAGCAAGGATTGACCTATGCCCATCGACTGCCCGAGGTTTGCGTTCTCGAATCGGGCGGCTTGTAGGGAGAGCGTAGCCAAGTCGGCTTCAATCCGGTCAGCAAGGCGATTGAGCTGTTCTCTCTCGCGGTCCCGGAGGTCCTCTCTCAGAAAGACGCTTCCTTCCGGGTAAGCGAACTCCGTGAGTCCGCCTGCGCGATCAAGAACATCGGTCAATGTCTCGCCCGGCACAATCGCGTACTCACCCGGAAAATTGACCTCGCCCCGGATTTCCACCGACCACTGCTCCCTCCAGAGAGGAGTCTCCTTGATGTTGAGCACATCGAAGGGCTCTAGAACCAAATTCGCGGCGGAATCGCCGGCCAACACATCGGCCAGGTCGATCTCAACCAGCTCACTCGAGCGACGGTGGTCCGGGCCGACCAGGTAACGCGTCAGCTCTGCCTTGAGGCTGTAGGCCGATTCCGTCAGGCTCGCCCCGGCTCGGATCAGGTCGCTGACCCGCATCCCGTCTTCCAGCGGGTATTTGCCCGGCGCCCGTACTTGACCCGCCACGACCACCACCATCCGTGGCTCACCAACTGACGCTTGCAGATCAAGTTCGTCCAGTACCGGCTGAAGCTGTCTCTCCCGTCCTTTCTCAATGTCGAAGACGAGGACCTCATCGCGTTCCTGCAACAGAAGATCGTCCTTTCCATGGCTCACAGCCAGCGCGGCCTCGAGATCTGTCGATACCACGCTAATGGAACCACTGGGTTCCGCCTCCCTGCGGACCAGGACGTAGTGCCGATCCGCTCGTGGCTTCAGCAGGGAGAGGGAGGGGATCAGGTCGCTCAGTCGCATGCCTTGGCGCCATTGGTAGGCGCCCGGGCGATAGACGTGACCGCTCAACCGTACACTGCCCGCGAGTCGGTCGAGGACCGGATCGACGTAGATGACATCTCCGTCCCGGATCTGCACTGAACGTCCACCCGATTGAGACAGATCTACCGTGACGACGGTCCTCTCGCCGTCCTCTCCGATGCGCTCCAGTCGGGCCTGCCCCTGGTAAGCCGTGGACATCGTTCCGCCCGCCAGCTCGATTAGCTGACCCACGGTTCTTTCGCCATTCAGTTCGTATATTGCCGGCCGTCTGACCTCCCCAGCGACACCCACCTGGGAGCCCACCGGCGGCACGAAGACAACGTCGCCGTCCCGCAGACGGATGTCGTCGCTGGTATCCCCGTGCAGCATGAAGTCATAGCCGTCGATTCGTCTGACGAGCTTGCCGTTGCGCTTGATCTCTATTTGGCGCAGC
>JARRLJ010000622.1:0-2768 GCA_037387025.1 Gemmatimonadales bacterium | reverse complement strand
GCCTCCGCGTTGGTGAGTGAAGGCGACCCATAGCCCGTCCGGCGAGACCGCCGCGTGCAACTCGTTCCCCGGAAGGACGGTCAGACGCTTGGATGCAGGAGGTTCCTGGGCCGACGCCAACGGAGAGGCGGCGAGGATTAGCAGCCCGAGAAGCGTGGTGGTGCCGGTGTAGCGTATCGCAACCATGTTCCCTGGTCAAATCGTGCCTCAACGGGCGGGGTTGAAGGGAAAGAGCAGTTTTTCGGCTAGCCACCAAACGCTATTGTCTCTGATAAACACAGAATACGAACCGGAGCTAGCACCGTTGCTCATATTCCCGATCCAAGGCGATACGGTTCCGCTCGAAGAGGTCGAAATACGATTCGTCGCCGCGAATGTCCGGGGGATAAAGAACGACAGCTAGCATGTAGAGGGAGATTCCCCATACGATCAAGAGCAGATAGAGATCGCAGACCTCACGTCAGCGTGAAGATCTCCTCGGGCGCATCTACACCACGCATGACATGGTGACCAAGTGATACCATCTGTCCCGGGAAACAACGCGGGAACGCCGAGGAAACGAGAACCCACTGCTTTAGATCCCGGCACTTCTCAGCCAAGCGTGCAGCTTCGTTGGCCGCCGCCCCGATGACTGTGAACTGCATACGTTGAGGGACCCCGAGATTCCCATACATGACATCACCAACATGTAAGGCGAGATCAAGCGGCTGCTCGCCCCTCGACTCCCGCCGTTGATTGAGGGCATCGACCCGCGACCGCGCATCCCGCGCCGCCGCCAACGCCGCTGCGCAGGCACCTTCTTCCGGGAAGCAGGATTCAACAAGCGGCCTCTCGGCTCCACCGATTGTAAAAATCGCGAACACTGCGTCACCTAGATAGCTCAGGATCTCCCCGCCATGCTCCAGGGCAGCTCCGGCAGTGCAATCGAAGAATTCATTCAGAGTACGAAAGAAATCTTCCACAGGAATCGTTTCGGAAAGCCGGGTGGAATCCCGCAGATCGCACAGCCAGATGACTGCATGAATCTTTTCACCTTCCCCCCGCTTCGTTAGGCCCGCCAGAACCCGGCCGCCAGAACCTTGACCGAGGTACGTCTTCAGTAGGTCTTCTGCTGAGGGCTGCATATCAGGACGAGAAAGATAGCCAGATAACGATCACATCTCCTTGGCCCGTAACTGTGTTCCTAAGGTGTTTCGACCATCGCCTCACCCAGTAGCTCTCGTGCCTTCCTGCGAATCGCGCGCTCGGCACCGTGGTTCACCATCAGGCCCACCCTAACCGCTTGAGCGATTTCCTCCCGAGGAACTCCCAGCTCGTCACACTTGGCCAAGTGGTGGTCCATACAAGGATGGCAGTTGGCTGCCGCTGACGCGCCCATTGCCACAAGCTCTTTCATACTCTCGTCCAACTTTCCCCTCCTGGAATCTTGACCTCGTTTATTACTCAGGGCTCGTTCGCTACTAACACCGACGTGCATTGATTGGACACGCGAACCATTGCCCACCCTCCGCCACCGGTCTGTATATTCATTCTCACCTTTCTTGTAGCGGAAAGGTCTTATTGAGCGTACCACGAAGGGCATTTGACGGTCAAAACATGAAGTGTCAGACAGCCGCTCACCGCCTATCCGTCTCCGGAGGATGAGCGTCGATGTTGCCGCAACTCTCCACACAGTGGCCCTAACCGCTTGACACGAGCGCATATACCACAGAAAGGCTAGTGATGAAACGCATAAGACGATGGAGGATCAACGTGACGGCCATCGCGGGGATCTACGTCCTGGTACTTGCCGCGCCCAGCGCCGCCCAGCAGACGACCGATGCCAGTAAGATCACACTGGATCGATTGTTCGACTCCCGCGATTTCTTCCCCGAGCGGCTCGGCTCGACGCGATGGCTGGAAAGCGGATCCGCGTATACTACCCTCGAGAGCAATGCAAACGGTCCTGGACGGGACCTCGTGATGTACGATGCCGCATCCGGCGAGCGAGAGGTGTTGGTACACGCCACTCAGCTCGTGCCGGAGGGCGCCACCGATCCGCTCGAGATCCAGAACTACGAGTGGTCGCCGGACGGCAGCAGGTTGCTGATTTACACGAACTCAAAGCGCGTGTGGCGTTTCAACTCCCGCGGAGATTATTGGGTGCTGAACCTGGGTACGGGGGCCCTACGGCAAATGGGCCCCGACCGCCCCGAGTCGAGCCTCATGTACGGCAAGTTCGATCCCTCCGGTGACCGTTTCGGGTACGTGAGCGAGAACGACCTGTACGTGGAGAACGTCGAGACGGGGGAGGTCGTACAACTGACCTTTGATGGGTCGGAAACGATAATCAACGGCAACTTCGACTGGGTGTACGAAGAAGAGTTCTTCATGCCTTTGCCGGCCGACGGCTGGCGGTGGGCGCCGGACGGTGAGTCGATCGCGTACTGGCAGCTAGACGCAGAAGGCATCGGCGTCTTCAACATGATCAACAATACCGACTCGCTCTACTCCTTCACGATTCCCGTCCAGTACCCGAAGGTGGGCACGAGGAACTCAGCCGCGCGCGTGGGCGTCGTGAAGGCGAGTGGTGGAGAGACGACGTGGTGCGACGTGCCCGGGGACCAGCGGGACAATTACATCCCGCGCATGGAGTGGTCTGGCAACGGCGACGAAGTGGCGATTCAGCGCATGAACCGCCATCAGAACATCAACAAAGTCATGTTGTGTTACGCCGGGGACGGTTCGATCCGCACGCTGCTCACCGAGACCGACGACGCGTACCTGGA
>JARRLJ010000621.1:3388-3922 GCA_037387025.1 Gemmatimonadales bacterium | reverse complement strand
CCCGCGTCGGCCTCGAACTGGAACACCTTGGCAAAGTGGTCGGATCTGTGAGGCGCTTCACAATCGGCTGCTGAAACCGAATCCGCCAGCAACGTGTCGGGCGCAATGGCGATCGTTAAACACGGGTGGATTACGAACTCGATGGGGACTCTTGTGGGATCGGTGGTGCCACTTCCGCCACTGAAGACCAGCGTGTCATAGTGCGACCCGAGCGACAGTCTGTTGGGATTGAGCGTGAGACTCGCATCGCTAGGCGCGGTGCCAGTCGGTGGGTCGATAGCAAGCCAGCTAGCTTCCTGCGCTTGGCTAGCGACCCATGACTGCTGTCGCGCTCCGGGATTGGACAGGCTAAAGCTGACGGTCTTTGGCTGAGTGCTGCCCAGCGCCGATGAATCGGCTACGGCTGTCGGGGAAACGGTGAGTGAGCCAGCCGGAGGCGGACTGATCAGCTCGTCGATTTGGCAGGTTGTGAGGAGAACAGTGGTGGCCGACAGGGCCAGCACGATGCCCAGGAAGGTAACCGAGGACGGTTTC
>JARRLJ010000621.1:0-3333 GCA_037387025.1 Gemmatimonadales bacterium | reverse complement strand
GAATCGTGCGAGCCAAACGGTTCATATCCGGGATATGTTGCAGAAAGAACCCCAAATCATCGGGTGTCCCAGCTGGGATGGGCGCCACACCGCTCTACCGGGCCCGCTCTGGTCAGGAAACCCTGGCTATTATCTATCCTCTAACGAGACTTGCTAAGCGGCACTTACTGTGCCAGTTGGGAGTACAAGATGTTGCCCTTAGGACGCGAGTTTTTCGCCGCAGGCAGGGCGAAATCTCCGAGAGTGTTGCGGTCTCGCAACATAGATGTGCCAGACTTGCCGAGCCTCTTGGCGCTCCGGGCTAGTTGTCTTGACTCCGGGAACCGTTACTGGTGAATTCTAAGGGACCATGTGGGTCTTTCACTGGTCGTATTGGCGGCAATCGCATTGGCGGCTGCGCTGGCGGCCACCCGCACAGTGATGATTCCCTTCGTGCTCGCCATCTTCATCTCATATTTGGTGCTGCCGCTAATAGACCTGTTGCAGTACAAATTGAAGTTCCCCCGGCCGTTAGCAGTGGTACTGTCACTGCTGGCCGCCTTGGGCCTCCTGACCTTGCTGGGACTTCTCATTACCAGCTCGACGCGGGAGTTGCTTGGATCAGTTGACATCTATAGGGACCGGCTGGCTGGAGCGGCTGAACGGGCACTTTCGATATTGGATTTCTTCGGCGTTGATCTAGGCCAGCAACCGTTGCTCGAGGGCATTCGACAGCTACCGATGCTGTCAGTGGTGCGTAGTACAGCTGGAACGGTCGTGGACGTCGTGAAGACCGGAGTTCTTGTTCTGATCTTCGTGATCTACCTGGTTGTAGGACGCAGGCCGGAGCAAAAGGTTGGCGGCGTGTACGCGGAGATCCATGAGAAGATTCAGCGCTACATCGTTGCCAAGTTCGCCATCTCGGCCACAACGGGGCTCCTGGTTGGTTTCGTGCTTTCCCTTTTTGGACTGGACCTGGCGCTGATGTTCGGCGTAATGGCCTTCCTCTTGAATTTCATTCCTTCAATCGGGTCGATTGTGGCAACTCTGCTGCCGATACCAATCGCAATCATTCAGTTCGAGAGCACCTGGACTATAGTCGGAGTTGTTGCGATTCCAGGTGCTATCCAGATGATCATCGGGAATGGGATTGAGCCGTTGGTGCTCGGACACAGACTGGACCTGCATCCCGTCACTATCCTGCTGGCCCTGATCTTTTGGGGACTGCTGTGGGGAATCGTCGGCATGTTCCTCGCCGTGCCAATCACAGCAGTAATCCAGATGTCCTGTCGCGAATCGAGACAACGCGACCGTTTGCCGAGCTGCTGGCAGGTCGATTACCCCGGCTGGGAGATAAATCGGAGCAACACGCTGTGGTTTGACTCTCGTTGCGATGGGCGCCTTATCTTGCTTCAAATCCCCGAGTCAAGCATGCGAACTCAACGCGCCCATCAGCTTTTTCGTGGCCTGCACAAGATCGGGTTTCGCATAGAGGCTGCCGCCAATCAGGAACATTGTGTCAGTGCCGTAACGCTCAATCCAACGCAACACGAATTCGGTGTCGATGCCGCCCGCCGGCACTGGAAGAGCAGGCTGGATCGATCCCATTCTGCAGCGGAGTGATTCGTTGATCGCACTACAGTCCGCTTCGGTCAGCTCAAAGCGACCGCCGACATTGGGGTAGATCACCCCGTCGCTTCCCACGATTCTGAACAGTTTCCCCAATAGAACGGCGGGCGATACCCCGTGATGAGGATGGAAGAACGCCCCTGCCAGGGACGGATGCGAAAGGATAGCTACACCACCGTTTGAGGCGGTCCAGCGAACGGTGTCCAGGCCTACCACCAGCGGACTTACCAGGATTCCCAGGCATCCTGCGGCCCGCACGATCTCGAGATCTTCGGCCAGCGACGGCCCGCTCGACGCGACGTTCGGAAAATAGAGACTGTTGCCCCCGGTCTCCTCATTGGCTCTTCGCACCGCCTCGACGCAACGGAAGATTCTCTCCTCGAACCTGGCGGTGCGCTGGTTCACCAGGCCGTGGTCGTCCTTGATGATGTCGCAACCGCCCAGAGCGAACTGGTAGCTCAATTCTGCTAGTCCCTCGGCGGAAAGCCCCAAAGGCTTGAGGGCAGTACACAACAAGGGTCTTCTCTGCGTCACTGAACAGAGGCGCCTGAGCCCTGTTATTCCGAATCGAGGACCGGGAAGGAAGCGCAGCAGACCCTCGGGAAACTCAACGTTAGTAACGAGTACCCCGCTCTTGAGTGAGATATTCCCGAACAGCAAGCTGAACAACTGCGACGCTCCAGTCCCAATCGCGGTTGCGGGATATGAAATCGCAGCGTTCCAAACCTGCCCTTCTGCACGTTCCATATTCTCCAGACGTCCCACCACGAGCCTCTCGATCTCGGGTGAGATTGATTCAGAAGGCAATTCAACTGTCTGTTCGAGCGCTATTTCACGAGCCTTTGCCTCGGGATTCTCTCCATCACACGTGAGGCGGTACTCCACAAGGATCCGCTCTTCACCCGGTCCGTCGGAGTCCAGATTGCTTTTCTGATTCATGTCGAGAGGGCTAGCTTAACCGAGTTGCATGCGGACACCAGCGCAACATGCGGTACATGAGGGACTCTGTCCACAGCGCGTCCCACAGCCATTTCCCCTGAGTGGGTTATGTTTATCTTGGGAGTAGTTATGGGAACCTGGATGCCTGAAGACGATAGCGAGATCCGCGGACCCGACGGTGATGGGGGGCAGCCAACCCCAGTTGCCTTCGTATCGACACAGCAGTCTATCCAGCTTCAAGTCGACGAGGTGGACGACGACCGCACGCCCGAAGGAATGGTCTGCATGGGTACCTTCTTCAGGAAACGGCTCATAGCGCGCAGCATTGTCCCACCAGAGGCGCTGTCCGAACTCGAGCATCAGGACGTATTCCACTCCCCAGTGCGCCTGGGCCTGGCCGCTGTAGAACAGGATCCGGGGTTGCAGTGCCGTCTTTATGCTTTGCTCCCAGCGTCGCAGTTCCAGGAGGAGGAAGAAGCTGAGGAACCGTGGATGGCTAGCGTGCCGCGGTTCGAGGACAGCTATCATGAATCGGGTGGGGGCCCCGAGGAAGAGGAGATAGTACCCTTGCTGCTGGGACACATTGTGCGGTTCAGTCGTGACCGACGCCACCCGGAAGATCTAGCCGCCGAGGCTGCCGACGTGCTGCGGGCGATCCTTTCTGAGGAGCGACCGCTCACGAACGTGATCGATAAGCTCCTGGAAGACCTGTAACGGGTTCCGAGACGGACCTACCCCACCTGACGCCTGGCCGCGTAGGCCACCCCACCACCGACCAAAACCACA
>JARRLJ010000620.1:2847-3455 GCA_037387025.1 Gemmatimonadales bacterium | reverse complement strand
TCCAACCGCTCAAGCCGATAGCGCCAATTGTAGCGGCGAAAAGAACCACGAGACCTTTGAGGCGACGCTCCAGGTGTTCAATACGCTGTGCTGTTTCCATTTGGAAATTCTCCTCAGAATCTGCCCCGCTAACGGATTGTGGCTCACCTGCGGCGGCCGCTCCTTTTCCAGCTCAAGAGAATACAGTCGCCGCCGTCTGGAGCAGCCACGTGTTAGCCGGCCCGGTACAAACCGGGTACATAAGTAACAGATCAAACCGGGAACATGGGTGACAAAGCTAGTGTAATCGGCCAATGGAGGTTGGTCGATGCCCTGGAAGGAAACGTCACCTATGGAAGAGAGAAGGCGGTTTATCGAAGATCGGCGGCACGGATTGTACACGATGAGCGAACTGTGCGCGCGGTATGGGATCAGCCGGAAGACAGGCTACAAGTGGCTGGAACGATTCGAGGCGGAGGGCCGAAAGGGCCTCACCGACCGGAGTCGGGCTCCGCACCACTGTCCGCACAAGATCGGCGAAGATGTGGCGCGTTTGATTCTGGACGCGCGCCGAGGACATCCGAGTTGGGGCCCGGACAAGCTGCTGGGTTGGCTGGAGGACCGATATC
>JARRLJ010000620.1:0-2811 GCA_037387025.1 Gemmatimonadales bacterium | reverse complement strand
TGCGGTAAGCACGGCTGGAGACCTACTGGCACGTCATGGGTTGGTGAAGAAACGGCGGCGGCGCAGGATGCATCGCCATCCCGGTGTGGTGCCGCTAATCACGCGGCGACCCAACGACCTGTGGACGGCTGACTTCAAAGGACACTTCAAGACGCGCAATGGCATCTACTGCTATCCGCTGACGGTTGCCGATCAGCACACCCGTTTCCTGTTGGCGTGTCACGGATTGCTGTCCACGAAGGGAGTGGGCGTACGGCCGGTTTTTGATCGTCTGTTCCGGGAATACGGGTTGCCCGGGGCAATCCGGACCGATAACGGAGTGCCGTTTGCGACCACCGGAATCCATGGACTGTCGCAGCTCAACGTGTGGTCGATGCGGCTTGGGATCCAGCACCAGCGGATTCTGCCCGCGCACCCACAACAGAACGGGGCGCACGAACGGATGCACAAGACTCTCAAAGCGGAAGCCATTCGGCCTCCCAGTTCGAATCTCTCTACGCAGCAACGAGCATTCAACCGCTTCCGAACCATCTACAATGACGAACGGCCCCATCAGGCACTCAAAGGACGGACACCGGCGTCGCAGTATCAGCATTCAAGGCGGAACTACAACGGGACACTGCCGCCGTTCGACTATCCGGGTCACTTTCTGGTGAAGCGTGTGACCAACGCTGGAACCATTCGCTTGAAATCAAAACTGCTGTTTATCGCCCTCTCTATTTCTGTTCGATACTGCTCGGACGGATCGACGAACGGGACTATGTCATTCGGACCTGAACGAAAAAGGCTTGTTTTAGACGGTGAGACCTCGGTCTCACCGTTCAAAACAAGCCTTCACTGAAACGAAAAGTGTTACCTATGTTGCCGGTATATTCTGTTACCTATCTTCCCGGTTGCTCAAATCGGAGGCCAGCTCAAGGTGGCCACTCAATGCCAGAAAAATTCGGCCACCAGCGGCCGGTGTGACGACAGGCGATGCGCCGAATCCGACTCCAGGTCTAGTTGTTCGAGCTCGGCGGGCGAAAGGTCTGCCGTATCGAGGACGTAGCCTCCACGCAACTCCAGCGCCTGTGGGCCGTAGAGCACGAAATCCAGGGCGGAATTCGGAAAGTTGTTCGCCTGATTGGTCCATGTTTCCAACCCGTCGAGGTGACGCAGTTCCGCCGCGATTAGGCCGGCGTGCGGCAGGGGATAGGGACCGGAGGCGAACACCATGGGAAGAGGAGTACTCACCAGATTGAAGTCGCCAGCCACGATGATGCCGTCGACGCTCGTTCGCTCCAGCACCTGCCGGACGCGCTGGCGGATCTCCCGCGCCTCGACGCGCCGCCGATCCTCCCGCCAGGCTCCAGGGTCATCGTCGCGCGACTGAAGGTCAGCGGTCACCACGAGCAGCCTACGCTCTCCAATCAGCACGACAGCGCCGTTCACGGGTATCCCGTCGTCCATGCTGTAGCGGGGATTGAGCTCATCCGCAGCGGCCATGCGGTCGTAGAGCCGGCGCCGCTCCGCTTCGGGATAGGGCACTATGCCGGAAAATTCCGGCAGACGCTCCAGCGGCATGCGGCTGGCGACCACGCCCCGCTGTCGTCCACCGCTTTGGCCGAAGTCGATGTGCCAGCCGCCCCTGCTGTCGGACTCTAGCCCGGAAAGGACGGCGCGGAGTTCGTTCTCGTTCGTCGACGGGGCCACTTCGTCAAGCAACAGAATGTCCGCCTGCGCTTTGCGCACCAGCGCCCGGAACTCCGCCGGGTACCTCACGAATGCATCGCTCGACACGTTCCATGACAGTAGGCGGACGCCGCCCCCAGTTCCCGTAGCATCGGTTTCGGCGGGTGGAGCGCAGGCGGAAGCCGCGAGTGCGAACGCGCCATAGACGAGCGCGGTAATCGCAGTTCGTCCAGGGGCAGGGATCCAACAGCGTCCTACCTTGGGCATATCGTCTCCAGTTCGGTCAGTGCGTCGACGTTCGTACGTCCAGCTAACGTCAGGGATGAGCTGAAAGACACAAGTGGCGCGCCCGTTTCACCTTCGCGAATGATCACTGAACCTCCGTCAGCACACGCTGCAACTCCAGCCAGTACTCGTACGATGACTCCTCCTCACCAAGTTCCGCGACTCTCGCATCGACATGTGCAGCAAATTCTGGCTCAAAAACGTCTCGCGCTACGGTTCTCCACCAATTTTTTCCGAACTTGCTACCGAGATACCAATCCGCTTCCTCATCAATTTTGGTCTTCCAATCTGCATCGTCGACGAGCCCTGCTTCATGTAGAAAGAAACGATCCTCCCAACCATTCAATGCGTTGATGAGATAGGAATCCATGACCAAAAACTCAGTGTACGACAACGATTCCGGCTCCAACAAAGACTTCTCAATCACTGGGGCAGGATTGGGAGAAAGAAATAGTGTGTTATTCGTGATTTGGCGTGAATTGATTTGATCTAGTAATTGCAGTCTAAGATGATCGTTGTTTTGGCCTAGCTCGAGTATCAAGACGGCCAAGCCAATAAGTACGCCGATGTTAGCGATGAGGGAGAGAGTTGAGTTGAGCCTATTCTCTTTCACGTTCACCTCTCGCGAGCTAGCTAGATCTGCCGCCTAACGTCCAGGATCAGCTGCAAGGCAACCTGGTGCTTGCCTTGCTCTTCTCTTTGCAAGGCGAGTACCAGGTTGGATTGTCAGCTGCATCCATTTGTTAGGCGGCAGCGCGCCGACGCCATGCGAACGTCCAGCGATCGACAAAAAGCTGCCAGATCCGTTCATAGATGACCTCTAACCCTGACTTCACAACTTTGAAGGTTCTCCGC
>JARRLJ010000619.1:0-3682 GCA_037387025.1 Gemmatimonadales bacterium | reverse complement strand
ATCGCTCCACCCCCCCGTGGGAGGGTGAACGGCAGATGGCTCCGGTGTGGCTCGATGGCGTCGTCTACTACATGTCTGAGCGCGACTGGGCGAGCAACGTGTGGTCGTGGAACCCGACCACAAATGAGGAGAAGCAACTGACGTTCCACGCCGACTTCGATGTGAAGAGCCTGGGAGCGGGATACGGTGTGGTGGTCTACGAGCAGGGTGGCTACTTGCACGAGTTGAATCCAGCCACTGGCGCTACCCGTCAACTCGAGATCAATGTGGCTCGCGATTTCAACTGGGCACGAGCCCGCTGGGAAGACGTGCCCGCCACCGGGCTGCGCGACGCCCGCCTTTCCCCAACTGGGAAGCGCGCGTTGTTCGAGTACCGTGGGGACCTGTTTACCGTACCTGTGGAGGAAGGCAGTTGGCGCAATATCACGCGCACTCCGGGCGTGGCTGACCGTCAGGCGGTATGGTCTCCCGAGGGCGACAGAATAGCGTGGTTCAATGACGATGGTAGAGAGTACGGATTGGTAATCGCCAACCAAGACGGTGGCAACTCACGGCGCATCGACCTTCCCGACCCGACCTTCTATTTCGTTCCGACGTGGTCACCTGACGGAACGCGACTGGCGTTCACCGATACCGATTACCGCGTGTTGATCCTCGACCTGGCGTCAGGCAACCTGTCACACGTGGACACCGACCGGTACGCACACCCGCAACGTACGATGAATCCGGTTTGGTCACCGGACTCACGCTGGATCGCTTACTCGAGGCGGCTGGACAATCAACTGCGCGCGATCTTCGTACACGACACGCAAACCGGCACCACACGCCAGTTGACGGATGGCATGGCCGACGCGATTGACCCCATATGGGACGCCGCTGGCAAGTACCTCTACTTCCTCGGCTCGACGGATTACGGTCTCAACACCGGATGGTTGGACATGACGTCGTACGACCGCCCGGTGACGCGTGCGTTGTACGTGGCATTGTTGCAGGAAGGAGAGGAATCACCGTTCCTGCCCAAGAGTGACGAGGAAGAAGCCGCAGCGGAAGAGGCAGAGGAGGAAGAGGGGGAAGGTGGAGGCAGGGGCGGAAGGGCGACTGCCGACACTCCCGAGGTGACGATCGATTTCGAGGGTATCAACCGGCGCATCGTAGACGCACCCAATCTGCCGCAACGCAACTACCAGGGGCTGTTCGAGGGGCCTGAGGGTCGCGTGTTCGTGGCCGAGGCGATTCCCAACACGAGGGGCTTGAAGCTGCACCGTTACTCGCTGGAGGATGCGGAGGCAGAAGACTTCCTGGAAGAAGTGCTCAGCGCGACTGTGTCTCACGACCGCAAGAAGTTGTTGTACCGGTCTGGCAGCAATTGGACTATCGTCAATACGAGTGGGTCCGCGCCGCAAGGTAGTGAAGGACGGTTGTCACTGAACGGCATGCGCGTTCGCGTGGAGCCTCGGGCTGAGTGGGCTCAGATGCTGCGCGACGGATGGCGGTTCATGCGTGACTTCCTCTACGTTGACAACGTTCATGGAGCACCCTGGGACGAAGTATGGGATTGGTATAGCGACTGGCTGCCGCAAGTGCACCACCGCTCCGACTTCAACCAGCTGCTCGACATGCTCTCGGGCGAAGTCGCAGTCGGACACTCCTATGTACGCGGTGGCGACTATCCCGATCTCACGAGCCCCGAAACCGGGCTACTCGGCGTGGATCTCGAGGAACAGGACGGTTTCTACCGCATCACGCGCATCTACACTGGCGAGGATTGGACGACGGTGCGCGCGACATCGTGGTTGAGCCGGTGTCCAGCGAGAATCAACTGAGGACGTGGGCCTGGGTGGAGCACAACAGACAGAAGGTATACGAAATGAGTGACAGCCAACTGGCGTATGTTTGGCTGCCAAACACCGGTCGCGGCGGGTACACCTATTTCAACCGCATGTATTTCGCGCAGCAGGATAAGCGAGGTGCCGTAATCGACGAGCGTAACAACGGTGGTGGATCGGCGGCAGATTATTTCGTCGAGGTGATGGGCCGACAGCTAACCGGTTACTTCAATTCTCGCGCAGGCGACCGGAAGCCTTTCACGCAGCCAATGGCTGGCCTGTGGGGTCCGAAGGTAATGCTCATCAACGAGCGATCCGGTTCCGGCGGCGACCTGCTGCCCTATTTGTTCCGTTTCAAGCAGATCGGTCCGTTGGTTGGCACACGCACGTGGGGCGGTTTGGTCGGTACGTGGGATACACCGCCGCTGTTGGACGGTGGGCGCTTCGTGGCTCCACGTGGTGGTTTCTTTGACGTGAATGGACAATGGGCCGTCGAAGGCGAGGGTGTCGCGCCGGACATCGAGGTCAGAAACGATCCGCAGCCGGTGATAGACGGTCGCGATCCGCAGCTAGAGGCAGCAGTGCAGGAGGCGCTGCACCTCTTGCAGACTGAAGCTGTGGAACTCAAAGCCGAGCCGCCTGCTCCAATCAGGTGGAAGCGGCCAGGGCGGTCCGGGGGTTAGGGAGACATCCTGCGAAAGGAGTTCTCCGCTGGTATCATGCGGCTGGTACTGCACAAGCCCCGAACGTCACCAGACGTCCGGGGCGTGCGCTGTTTGCGACATTGTCACTGCACGACACCACGATGTTGGAACCTCGGCCCACAGAGGCATCTGGATAAGGAACTACGGTTTCGGTTTATTTACAGCCCATGAATGCAGAACTCGATAACATCTCGCTACCCGAACCGATTGCGGGTTTGGCCAAGATCGCGACCAATTTGTCTTGGAGTTGGAACCGCCGGGCGCGGGCGTTGTTCGCATCCCTCGACTCCACCCTGTGGCGGCTCACCCGACACAATCCGATAGCGCAGCTCCAAAGAGTGGCACCCGGACGACTGGATGAGTGCGCCACAGACTCGGACTTCTTGCAGGCCTACCATTCCGTAATGGCTGAGCTGGAGCGCGAGCGGACCGGTAGTGACACTTGGTACGCCCGCACTTTTCCGCAATTGAACGCCGGGCCGGTGGCTTACTTCTCCGCCGAGTTCGGGCTCCACAACTCCGTCCCAATCTATTCCGGGGGACTCGGAGTCCTGGCAGGAGATCACGGCAAGGCAGCGTCGGACTTGGGAGTGCCGCTGGTGGCTGTGGGCCTGTTCTATACGAAGGGGTACTTCGACCAAAAGCTGCGATTGGATGGCTGGCAGGAGGACAGCGACGACAAGTTCGATCCCAGCATAACTCCAATTACACCTCTGAAGGGTCCGAATGATGAACCGTACCTCACCTTGGTGGAGGCAAACGGCAGAACAGTGCACGTGGGTGCCCTGCGGATGATGGTCGGCCGTGTCCCAATCTACCTGCTCGACACGGACCTGGAGGAGAACCATCCGGACGACCGTCAGTTACTCCACCAGCTCTATTCCGGCGATGTTGAGCACCGGCTACGACAGGAGTGGATACTGGGAGTAGGCGGCATAAACGCTGCGTGGCCTTCGTTGGCATGCCATACGGAAGGTTCTATACCCACGGCACGCAGCACTCTAACACCGCCCACTCCTAGTATCCACTCCTGTCGTAGCCGGTGCTCAACACCGCCGGAATAGAGCTGGTGGAGTAACTGACGGTCGTCCGGATGGTTCTCCTCCAGGTCCGTGTCGAGCAGGTAGATTGGGACACGGCCGACCATCATCC
>JARRLJ010000618.1:0-2600 GCA_037387025.1 Gemmatimonadales bacterium | reverse complement strand
TCTGTGTCGCTCCTCAACTCATGTCAAAGTGGGCCGATCATGTCATTGAGGATGTTTTGCGCCATCACCATAGGGGGCGATATGAACATAATGTACGCAGTCAAACTCTTGAAGGGAGCCGTCGAAATTGAGGCCGGGGGCACGGTCCTGATGTTTGACTCGGATGAGCTGGAGGTCGTCGAGATGATCTTGTGCCAGCTTCTGCAGATCTTGCCGTGCGATTGTCGTGCAACCATCCAGGACGCTCTCAACCAGGTACGTGTGCGCCACACGCCGGGCGAACTTCAGTGATGAACGCCTCTTCGAACAGCTTTTGCATGCAAGGGATGCATTGATTATTGATGACCGTGTGCCAATAGCCATTCCTTCCATCGCTGGATCTTATTCTTCCTTCCAGATTCCTCCTGTTCCAATCTTTCCCACAGTGACGGTCCCAACATGATCTCCGAGTAAGCGATCGCTTTGCCCATCCTGGGAGCGTCCCTCTCGACGATCCCGTCAGGACGCATGATCCAGTGAGGCTCACTGGAAACGTCATCGGGACGCACGGACAGATCGAAGCTCTCGGGCGTACTATTGGCAGTGTGTCCGGTGATCTCTCGGAAGGAATCATTCATGAGTCTCGCTAGGACGAACTCATCGCCCCGAGTGGTGATGAGGCCGTCGTGTATCGGCAGTATGCAGAAACCCATGTCGATGCCCAGCTGAGCCGCTTGCTGATGTTCCATCTGCTGCGCAACCAATTGTGGAAACTTACGGCGATGACATCACCGTCATGCTGCAAGCGGCCGACACCGGCTCGGTCGACGAGGGCAGATCAAATTGGCCTTTGATGGTGACCTGGACTTCTAGGCCGCGGGAGCATCACCACGTGAACCGAACCGGCTGAAATCCGTGGTTCAGACGGCGACATCTTCATCCCGGTTACCTCCGCGGCAAATAGCTCCCGATTTTACGTAGGCAATAATACTTGGGCCGGCCCGCTGATCTCGTGGCGTAACTTCCAGCCGGCCTAGCCAGGGGGTAATGCGGTAAGTCGCTTTGTGCAGGGTCGCGTGACTGGCAGGGCAGCGTGCGCTGCAAGCCGATTCATTCCGCGGGCAGTGGCACGAACATCATCGGACATCGGCACTTGCTGACCAACCCCTCTTCCGTGGGCTCCAGCAGGGCGCCGTACGCCGTGCCGTGCCGGTAACAGCCCACGATGATCAGGTCACCAGGCAAGTGCGCGCATTCCTCGATCAGCGCAGCGGTCGGCGAGCCCTCGAGCAGCAGCGAGTCCGCTTCGACCCCCTGCTCACGCAGGCGATCGGCGAGATGCTGCAGGAACTCACGCTCGCGACGGTACGCCTCCGCCACTGCCCGCTGCACGATGGCACGTTCTGAAGGAGGGTCGCCAACGCGCCGCACAACGTGCACCAGCCATACCTTGCCAGCAAAGGCAGTCGCCTGTTCGATCGCCCGCTGCAAGAGGGGTGATGCGATCGTGGTAGCCTCGCAGTCCTCGATTCCCACCAGTATGTTTTTCACAGTCCGTTACCCCATATTCTGGTCGCGCATCCCGCCTCCGCCAGATGCGTTTGCTATCATAGGCAATTATAGACCTGCCTGTTGGTAGTACAAGCCGGGCTGGACAGCAGAACGCTGGACAGCTGTGTATGGTGCAAATAGTCAATCGAGCCGTATCGTATTGGTCTCAGGTAATATTAGAGATAATCTGTTTGTGCATTGAGCCATGCCGCGCAACGATGCCAACTCCTCGTAATCGCCGGCGGTCTCGCCCCATCGGTTCGGCACCTGCGGTCGGCGGCCGCTCCGATTCCCCAATCGCGTCTGAGTTGCGTCACGGCGCCCGAATCCACCCCGGCGACGTGCTTGCGGAAACGGCAACGTTCAGTGCTTCCGATCCTGTGGCGGTTTGCCTGCGTTGTCTCTTTTGGATCGGTTAGCGGGCTGTCTGCACGAAAAAACCCGACATTCTCGGCTGTTATGTCGCATATAGGCTCCATCCCAGGACCTTTAGCATCCGCTAATATGAAGATTCGGGGACGGTGGGGCGGGATGAAGCATCCCATGAATACCTGCTACCTTCTCCCCGATGATGAACAGACGTCCTCGTCCCGACGTGACCATGGCTGCTGGGTCAGAAAGCGCCCTTCAAGCCCAGAGAGGTGTAGGCCATTCGAGCTTGGTTACAGATCCAGGGGAGCGTGCGCGATTTGGCCCTGTTCAACCTGGCGACCGACAGCAAACTGCGCGGTTGCGATCTCGTGGCCTTGCGCGTTGGGGACATTTGCGTCGGCGGCCGGGTCAACGAACGGGCCCTCATCATCCAATGAAAAACGCACCGACCCGTTCAGTTTCAGCTCACGGACCCAACACGGCAGGCCGTCCAACGCTGGATCGTGGAAAATGAATTTCAAGATGAGGACTATCTTTTCCCGAGCCAAGTGTCTGGCTGTACACACCTCTCGACCCGTCAGTATGCCCGTACGGTCAATCGCTGGGTCGCCTGCATTGGTCTTGACCCGCACAAGTACGGAACACACTCGCTGCGTCGGACCAAAGCGTCATTGATCTAAAGAAAACCGGCAAGCTGC
>JARRLJ010000617.1:0-3204 GCA_037387025.1 Gemmatimonadales bacterium | reverse complement strand
ATGGTGGACGTGCTGTTCATCATCGATGCCAACGAGGAGACAATCGCCGCTATGAGGGCGGCGAAGGCCAGCCCTTTCAACCCCGGGCCTACGTATTCACTGAGCCGCCAGGGATATGCGTGGTCGCCTCGACTGATGGGCGCGTCCAGCGCGTATGCTACGATGCCCGGGATGACTACGATCATGGGCAGGAGCAGCTTCAGGTAGCCGGCAAAGGCGATCCCGCGCTGCGCTTCCTTGATGTCCTTGGCAGCTAGGGTTCGCTGGATGATGTACTGGTTGCATCCCCAGTAGAACAGGTTCGCGATCCACATGCCGCCCACCAACACGCTCAGGCCCGGCAACAGGTCATAGGCATCCTGGGTGATGCCTGCGTCGTCCGAGTAGAGCAACTCGCCTCGGAAGAGGATCATATTGAAGCGATCCCCGGCCTCGCTGAGCAGGTGGGACAGCCCCACTATGGCACCCTGTCCGCCACCGAAGGCGTCCAACGCCAGATACGTAGTGAGCAGCCCGCCCCCGACCAGAAAAATGACCTGTACGACGTCGGTCCACGCCACCGCCTTCAACCCGCCATAGATGCTGTAAACGGTGGCGAAGAGGGCCAGCCCGATTATGCCGAACCAGAGGTTCACCCCCATGATTCCTTCGAGCGCTAGAGCACCCAGGTACAAAACCGAGGTCAGGTTGACAAAGACGTAGACCAGCAGCCAGAAGACCGCGAGTAGGGTCCGGACGCGGGTGTCGTAGCGGACTTCCAGGAACTGCGGCATCGTGAAGATGCCCTTCTTGAGATAGATCGGGATGAACAACCACGCCACGAGCAGTAGGGTGACTGCCGCCATCCACTCGTACGTGGCAATCGCAAGGCCAACGCGGAAGCCGGAACCGGACATCCCGATGAACTGTTCGGCCGAGATGTTGGCCGCGATCAGCGACGCACCGATGGCCCACCAGGGCAGAGCCTTACCGGCAAGGAAGTAATCCTTGGTGTCCTTCTCGTGCCCTTTCTTCTCGCGCGAGACCCACAGGCCGATCCCGACGATCAGGAGCACGTAGGCGCTGAATACGAGTCTAGGCACTGCCCGCCTAAAGGCAGCAACGGCGGGCGGGTGCGCGGCTAAGTTACCGCACGGCTTGCCAAAGCACAACGGAGAATGCTGGGCCAGCAAGTGCGTATTACCCGAAGACGCTATCCGTCGACCCGCTCCAGAATCCAGTCGCTTATCAACTGGAGTGCCGCTGGCGCGATCGTTTCCTCAATCGTCCGATACTCGGCGGGCAGTCCAGTAGTCGCGGTTTGAAACAGATGATTCAAGCCGGGCAGTTCCTCGACCGTGTAATCCGGATTCCCGCTTTCTTCCAGAACATGTCGCATCACGGGCAGATTCTGCGGAGGTGGAACCTGGAGATCCAGCTCACCGGCGATCGCGAGAATCGGGACGCGTACTCTCGCGAGGGTTGGTGCCGGATCGTACGTGAGAAAGAAGCGAATCCAATTACTGTTGACTCGCTGGACCTGTCCCTGGATCCACGTATCAACGGCCTCGTCATCCGCGAGGCGTGCCTGTGCTCGTTCTTCCGCTGACATCTGTGAAACAACCGTTCTGAACAACTCTTCCAGTTGACCGGCAGCTACTTCCGGGTCGGATTCGTTCGTCACGATCTCAAAGACCCTCTCGTTGGTTGCCAGGGCGTCTTGAATATCGGCTTCGGATCTTCCGCTCGCTCGCGAGATGAGTGCACTTTGCTCGAGGATGATCTCCTCACCGGTGACCGCGGGTCCGGCCATCAACACGATGAATGCCACGTCATCCGAACGGACGGCCACCATTGGCGCAATTAGGGCGCCCTCGCTGTGTCCGACTACTCCGATCCTACCGTGGGCGATGTCCTCGCGCCCCATGAGATAGTTGATACTTGCCATAACGTCGGTCGCGAAGTCTTCCGACGTGGCCGTTGCGAAGTCGCCCGTGGATCCACCCACTCCACGATCGTCGAAACGCAACACTGCGATTCCATTGCGGGTGAGATGGTCGGAGAGCACGAGAAACGGCCGGTGCCCCATAACGGTCTCGTTCCGGTCCTGCGCACCGGAGCCCGAAACGAGAACCACCGCTGGGTGCGGACCGCCGGTCCTCGGCAACGTGAGAGTGCCGGCCAGCTCGTTTCCACCGACTACGTTGGGGTAGCTCACCTCCTCGGCGTCATATGGCAGAGGATCTTCAGGCTCTTGCGGACGCGAGGGGCCTTCGATTCCTTCGTCCGTCTTAGTGAGGGTAAGCGGTAGTGTAAATCCACCCTGGCGCCATTCACCTACGATTTGTGAACCGTCCGCCGACAGATCTCCATCGAATTCGCCAGACACGGCCGCGGATACCAGCTTCAAGTGTCTCTCGGCATAGGTGACTTCACTCACGGGTATGCCGACAGCCCCTTGGTCCGGGCTGTCCATGGTGGCGGTGAGTGCCCCATCTTCGCCTTCCGCAATGTGGAATACGATACGGAGCTGCGTGCCCTGGACCGCGAGGGTCCCCAGCCATGTACCGACGATCTCTGCTTGATGGGAATAGTTGATGATCGGAAGAGGGTTGCTCGTCAGAGGTGAAAAGAGAACCGCAGCCAATGCGAGCCCCGATACCGAAAACAAAGCCCTTATCACGTCGAGCCTCCGAGAGATGGCCGTGAGGCAGCTAACCTATGATGCTGGAAGAGAGTTGACCAGAAGCAAAGATGCGGCTCAACGATTCGTGGCTCACAGTTGGTCTCTGGCCGTAACCCAGATCGAGACCTAACATTAGAGCCATGGGACCAGATCGTAGCAGGCAGCGGTTCGCAGTCTCGGCTCGGTGAATCGGTGATGTGTCTATGCAGCCTTATGTTCACGGCTATTCCAATCGCGAAGCGCGGCGGCTGCAAGACCAGGCCAATGCGGTCAGAGACCTGATCCATCACGACACCTTCTACCCTCCAGGCGACCTCGTACTCGAGGTTGCGTGTGGTGTGGGCGCTCAGACGGTCACGATTGCACGGCAGAGCCCGGAGACCAGCTTTATCTCGTTCGACATCTCGGTCGCTTCGCTGAGAGCGGCTGTGGACCGTGGATAACCGCTGCTCTCTGACGCGGTCCACAGCCGCTCTCAGCGAAGCGACCGAGATGTCGAACGAGATAAAGCTGGTCTCCGGGCTCTGCCGTGCAATCGT
>JARRLJ010000616.1:0-5064 GCA_037387025.1 Gemmatimonadales bacterium | reverse complement strand
GCGCTGGATCGACCGGGGGCGCGCGACACCGGCACCGGATAAACGGTATGAGGAGGAATTCCTCCAGGCACACGAGACGCTCGCGGCAGCGGGGTACGAGCATTACGAGGTGTCCAACTACGCCAGCCCAACCCATCGTTCGCGCCACAACAGTGGATACTGGTCGGGACATCGATATGCTGGTCTTGGGCCCTCCGCACATCGGTTCGACGGTGCGATACGGAGCTGGAACGTAGACCCATGGGCAGAGTATGAAGCCCTGTTGACCGACGGCAGGGACCCCACAGCCGGTTGTGAGACACTGACCAGCGAGCAGAGACACCTGGAAAGGGTCTATTTGGCCCTGAGAACGTCCGACGGGCTATCACGCGACCAAAGCGCCACTGGCTGGCTCCGGTTGGACCACCTCACGACGGCCTTGACCACCTCGGGCGAAAGTGGCTAAATTGTTGTCCGCCCATGACTTGGAATAGTATGCAAGACGATTTGACCGATCGCGAGCGGAAAGTGCTCGAGGCCGTCATAGTCAGCTACGTGGATACCGCCGAGCCCGCCGGATCGCGCACCATCGCAAAGCGATTCAACCTGGGAGTGTCCGCTGCCACGATCCGCAACACCATGAGCGATCTGGAGGACAGGGGATACCTGTTTCACCCGCACACTTCGGCGGGCCGGATACCGACCGACCGGGCATACAGAGTCTATGTGGATCGATTGATGGCGCGACCAGACCTGAGCGAGCAGCAGCGGCAAGAGTTGCGGCGGCATCTGAATCGGGACGGGACTGGCATTGAGAGTCTGCTCAAGAAGGCGGCGCAGGTGCTGGGGCTACTCACGCAGGAATTGGGTGTTGCTGTTGCCCCCTCCTTTGACGGCGCGGTACTCGAGCGCCTGCAACTCGTGGATGTCTCAGCGGATCGCATTCTGATGGTTCTCCTGCTGAGGGGAGGGGCTGCCAAGACGATATTCGTTGAGGTGGCCAGCGATCTGCCGCGTCAGGCGCTCGATATCCTCGCCGGGGTCCTGAATGAGCGTCTGAGCGGGCTCAGCTTGCGCGAGGTACGTGGAACCTTGAGGGAACGCTTGCGTGACGCTACCGTGAGGCCCCAAAGTGAGGAGTTGCTGCATGTCTTCGTTGAGGAAGCCGAGAGCCTCTTCAACGTGGGGGACGACGAAGACGTTCCCGTAGTCCTCAGCAGCGCGCAGATGCTGGCCGATCAGCCGGAGTTCAGCTCCAACACCCGCATGCGTACTCTGCTGGAGATCACTGAACAAAGGGAACTGCTGCGGCGGGCCCTCCGGGAGCGAGCTGCTCCCGGCCTGACGGTCACCATTGGAGGAGAGAACCTGGATCCCAAGTTGCGCGCGTTTACCATCGTAACATCCACCTATCAGTCCGGATCCCTTTCGGGAGTAATAGGAGTAATGGGTCCGACTCGCATGTCGTACCGCAGGGTCGTCTCGCTCGTCGAACATGCGAGTCGCCTTGTGAGTGATCTCGCACCGCCGGGCGCCAGCTAGTCAGGGAGAATATGCAAGACGATTTTTATGAAGTGCTCGGCGTATCCCGCGACGCTTCCACCGAAGACATCAAGAAAGCCTACCGCAAGCTGGCAATGAAATACCACCCCGATCGAAACGACGGTGGTAAAGACGCGGAAGAGAAGTTCAAGGACGTGAGCGAGGCCTACGACGTGCTGCACGATCCTCAGAAGCGATCGGCCTACGACCGGTATGGCGTGGCCGGGTTGAAGGGGAGTGCGGGAGATGGCTTTGGTTTCCATCCGTTCGATCTGTCCGAAGCACTCAACATGTTCATGCGGGATTTCGGGGGATTGGGTGGATTCGATGCCATCTTCGGCGGTGGGCAGCGTGCGCGGCGCTCCCAGAGGAGGGGCCAGGATATCAGGGTGTCGCTCAAGCTCTCCTTGGAGGATGTGGCCCATGGCGCAAAGCGGAAGATCAAGCTGAAGACGCTGCAACCATGCGAGGTGTGTGATGGAAGCGGTGCGGCGGCGGGAGCCTCGGCGGGTCCCTGCCGGACCTGCGGTGGTGCCGGGGAGATCCGGCGGGCGCAACAGTCCTTGTTTGGCCAGTTGGTGTCAGTGACCGCGTGTCCCACTTGTCACGGGGAAGGCAGGACCGTAACGGATCCGTGTCAGGAGTGTCGCGGTGACGGCCGTGTCCGGGCTGAGACCGTGGTTGACATCGAAGTACCACCCGGCGTTTCGCACGAGAACTATCTGACCTTGAGAGGCAAGGGGGCGGTGGGACCGCGCAACGGTCCTCGCGGCGACTTGCTCGTTGAGCTGGATGTAGAAGAGGACCCTCGTTTCGAGCGGCGCGGAGACGATCTCATCTACGATCTGCCGGTTGCGTTCAGCCAAGCTGCCTTGGGCGCTGAGTTCTCGGTGCCGACGCCGTACGGCAACGAGACCGTGGAAGTAGAGCCGGGTACTCAGTCGGGATCGGTAGCCCGGAACTCAAGGGGCTGTTTCAACAGCTTTCAGAGGTGGAGGGTGATCCTCCGACCGAGGACGGTCTGGGCCGCCGGATCTGGAATCGAATGAGGGAAGCTTTTGGGGCGTGACTGTGAGCGACTGTCTCTTCTGCAAAATAGCGAGTGGTGAGATACCGGCGACCGTTGTGGCTCGGGATGAGAGATTCGTGGCATTCCGCGACATTAATCCGGAAGCACCAACGCACGTGCTGGCCATTCCTCAGGCACACGTTGAGTCGCTCAACCAGACGGCTGATGTTGATCTGCTGGGCGGTTTGCTGTTGTTCGCCAGGGGGGTGGCTGAGGCTGAAGGGCTTGCCGAGCGAGGATACCGGGTCGTGATCAACACGAACGCCGATGGTGGTCAAACGGTTTTCCATCTGCACGCCCACGTTTTGGGAGGTAGGCCGATGGTGTGGCCTCCCGGCTAGGCTCGCTTGAGATTAAGCTGAAATTGGCCTAACTTGCAGAAGCCGAGCGAACGGCGCAAGAGGAAGATCAACGCTGCAAAGCGAAAGAGGCGCCGTCCGATAAGACCTTAGCAGTCCTCCTCTGAGTGAGAGTACGAGTATCAGCTTTCCAGCAGTTCGTATCCAAGTGTTCTACAGACGATCACACCAGTCCCGTGGCAGGGCGAACGTGTACCTAGGCGTATCTCGCGGCCGCCACAATTCGCGCGGCCAATGAAAGACGACCGCCCCGTGAATAAGGATCGAGGGGTGTCGGCGACAGGAGTCGCCGGCACCCCTTCCTCATTCTCCGGGGTGTCAACGCCCGCCGCACTCGACGCGCTGGAGTTCGAAGTCGCCTTGGACGTGGTGGCCCGACACGCCGTGTCGGAGATCGGCGCGGAGTCGGTCCGCTCACGGGTGCCGTCCGGCTCCGTCGATTGGGTCATCTCAGAACTGGCCACCGCGACCGAGTTTCAGAGACTGCTGGATTCCGGCGATCCTTTCCGACCCGAGGCGGTTCAGGACATCCGGGCAGTATTGGAAAGCCTCGAGATCGAAGGCAATGTGCTGGAGCCGACCGAGCTACTCGCGGTGGGCGCAGCCAGCGAGGCAATGCGAAATGTGCTTGCCGGGCTGGAGCGTATCGCAGCGGAAGCGCCGCGGTTGAGTTCCTTGGCCGTGGAGCTGCCGCAGTCGGCGATCGGCCGCTCCATAGACCGGGCCCTCGACCCGGACGGGGCCGTGAAGGACGACGCTTCTCCGGAGCTATCCAGAGCACGCCGCGGGGTGCGCGATACGCGGGCTCGACTCGTCGCACTTCTCGAGAAGCAAATGAGGTCGTTGGGACAGTCCGCAGGCCATGCTGAGGTGACCCTGAAGAGTGGCCGCTACGTGATTCCGGTACGACGGGATGACCGCGATCGCGTACGGGGGATCGTGCACGGTGAGTCCAGTTCGGGCACCACTCTGTTCGTGGAGCCGCCGGAGGCGGTGGAACTCGGAAACGAGCTCAACGGTTGGGAGTCAGAGGAGGCGCGCGCCGTGCTAGCGGTGCTGCGTGATCTGACCGAAATGATTCGGCCGCATCGGTTCGGTCTAGCGGCGGGACTCGAGATGTGTCGGTGCGTGGACGACGCCTATGCGCGGGCACGCTTCGCAATCGAGTGTGACAGCACCCAACCGCAAGTAGTCGACAGAGAGCGAGCGTTGTGTATCGTCAGGGGAGCCCACCCGCTCTTGGTTGCCGCGGGCGAGAATGCAGTGCCATTCGACCTGCACCTGTCCGGCGATGAGCATACGCTACTTGTAAGTGGGCCCAATGCGGGAGGCAAAACCGTACTCCTCAAGGCCGTGGGCTTGATCTGCTCCATGGCGCAGAGCGGCATCATACCTCCGGTGGGCAAGGGTACCTCCCTGCCAATTTACGGGACCTTTTTCGTGGACATTGGGGACCACCAGTCGATTGCGGCGAGCCTGTCAACGTTCAGCGCACATGTGGCGGCTCTACGCGAGATTCTGGAACGGGCGGACGGTGCGGCGTTGGTACTGGTGGATGAACTCGGTGGAGGAACAGATCCGATTGAGGGAGCGGCCCTAGCCGGTGCCACGCTGTTGTCACTCAACGACCGAGCTTGCACGACCGTCGCCACTACGCATCTGACCGAACTGAAGGAGTTGGCAGCCAAGACGGAAGGCGTGGTGAACGGCTCTCTGGAATTCGATATCGAAACGCTCGCGCCAACCTATCAATTCATCAAGGATCGTCCGGGCCGTTCGTTCGGACTTGCAATCGCCCGTCGGTTGGGGGTTCCGGACGACGTGCTTGCTAGGGCCGAAGAGCTGCAGCCAAAGGAGGCGCGGTCCCTGGAGGCCATGCTAGCCGATCTCGAGCAGAGGGAGCAGCAGCTAAGGCAGCGTGAGGAGCAGGTGTCGCTGGACGCTGCCCGGCTGGCTAAAGAAAGCGAGGCCGTAACGCGGCTGCGCGAGACGCTGGATTCACGCGATCTGGAGTTGGCCGCGAGGGAAAAACAGGCTGAAAGAGAAGGCCGTGAGCAGGCTCGCAGGTTCTTGTTGGACGCGCGGCGCAGGGTGGAGCAGGCACTGGGGGTGGCA
>JARRLJ010000615.1:0-3215 GCA_037387025.1 Gemmatimonadales bacterium | reverse complement strand
CGCTGATTGCGAATTGCCTCATAAAAGATCTCGACGGCGTAGTCGGTAGTGCCGCCACCCGGTGGGGCTACATGCGAAATCAAGCCAGGGTATCGCACTCCGCGTGTGTCTACTCGAAAACGATGGTGGTAGTAATCACACAGCAACTCGCCGGCAACCTTTGTTACCCCGTACATAGTAGTAGGTCGCTGGATAGTATCTTGCGGCGTGTCGTCCCTTGGTGTAGTCGGTCCGAACGCTCCGATCGAGCTCGGGTGGAACACGGCGCATCGTGATTCCCGAGCGACTTCAAGAACCTTGTAGAGACCACCCATGTTCAGCTCCCACGCGACCCTTGGTCTTTCCTCAGCGGTTGCGGACAGCAGTGCAGCGAGATGGAAGATCGTATCGATATCGTAGCGGCGCACGGCTTCCTGGATTTGGCGCAATTCCGTACAGTCGACATACTCAACCGGTCCTGTTTCCTCTAGAGTACGTGACGGAATCATGCGAATATCCGACGCAACCACTGTGTCTGCTCCATAGCGATCCCGCAGAGCCACGACGAGTTCCGATCCTATTTGTCCCAGCGCACCGGTCACCAGGATTCTCTTCACGTTTCCTCCCGCCGCGGTCAAACCGTGGTGTTGAGCTCAGATCAAAGTCCCTAACCCAAGAGCTTGCGCTCTTTCGCTGCAAGTTCCAGGTCACTTGCGAACTTAGGCTCAGCTATCTGAATGAGGGCCTCTACCCGTTCTCGCAGGTTCTTGCCAAACAGGTTGGCGATGCCGTGTTCCGTTACGACGTAGTGAACGTCGGCTCTGCTTGTAACAACGCCAGCACCTTGCTTCAGGAACGGTACAATGCGTGACATTTCGCCGTTCTTGGCAGTGGATGGGAGTGCAATGATCGGCCTCCCCCCCTTCGACCGCGCGGCGCCTCTGATGAAGTCCACTTGGCCGCCGAAGCCAGAATATATGTATGGCCCGATAGAGTCGGAGCAAACCTGTCCTGTGACATCGACTTCGATAGCGGAGTTGACCGCGACCATGTTTTCGTGTTGGTGCACAACGAATGGGTCATTGACGTCTAGGAAGTCGTATAGTTCTTCGCTTCCGAGGGCAAAAGTCAAGACTACTTTCCCCGGGTGTAGGGTCTTGTGCATCCCGGATACGACGCCGCGCTCAATAGCTCTCATTCCACCATCAGAGATCATCTCCGTATGAATGCCGAGTTCCAGGGGACCGTTCATCGCCTCGTACACGGAATCTGGAATACCGCCTATGCCCATCTGCATGGTTGAACCCGGTTCGATGAGTCCCACGACGTGTTGTGCGATTGCCTTCTCTATAGGGGTTGCCGGTTTGGGATCCAGAGTGGGAAGGGGCTCCGTGCACTCTACAATCCTGTTCACACGGTTCACGTGAATGAAGGAATCTCCGTGAACCCTCGGCATCTTCTCGTTCACCTGTGCGATCACTATTTTGGCCATTTGACACGCCGCGGTCGAGGCGAGCACTTCGACTCCGAGGCTCATGAAGCCGTGTTCGTCCGGTGGCGACACCTGTATCATGACCACGTCCAGTGGAACGATCCCTTCTCGGAAGAGTCGTGGGATCTGGTGCAGGAAGATAGGAACATAGTCGGCCCTGCCATCATTGACCGCCTTGCGATCGGCAGGACCCACAAAGAGCGAGTTGTGGCGAAAGTGTCCTTCCATGCCGGGGGCTGACAACGGATCGTCTCCGATGAGCAGCACGTGGTTGAGCTGTACGTTATCGAGTTCGTCCTTGCGTTGCGCCAGTGCGCGCACTAAGGCTTGGGGTATGGCCGCATTGCCACCGTAGTAGACACGATCACCGCTGTCGATGATGCGGACGCTTTCCTCAACACTGCATAACTTGGAGTTATAGTCGTCTAGCCAATTCATGCCTGGCCGCCTCTCGGCAATAACTCTTCAAGCGGCGTAACGGGAGCGCCAATAGTATCCGCGAGCTGCTGGTTGACGATCTTCCCGTGGTATAGATAGAGCCCATCGCAGAGTCCAGGATCGTCGCGCAACGTGCCATCGATTCCATTTGATCCAACTTTGAGGAGGTACGGATAGAGTGCATCGGCCAGTGCTCTCGAAGCCGTGCGCGCAATGTTGGTTGTCATGTTCGGTACACAGTAGTGTACGACGTCGTGAACCACGAACGTGGCCTTGTCGATTGTCGTAGGTCTGCTGGTTTCCACACATCCGCCCTGATCGATGGAGACATCCACGATCACACTCCCTTTTTTCATGGCTTTGACCATTTCTTCCGTCACCAGGAACGGCGCCTTTGCGCCTGGGATTAGAACCGCTCCAATGATGACGTCGGCAACTGCGGTGAGGACTCGCAGGCGATCCGTGCCGACAATGAAGGTCTCGACCTGACCCCCGCAGTCGCGACCGACCGTCCTCAGCTTGTCGAGATTCTCATCCAGCACTATCACGCGGGCTCCGTTGGCGAGCGCGTGCTGAGCTGCAGTGCGACCGACGGTTCCTGCTCCCAAGATGAGGACGGTGGGTGCTGGAATCCCTGGTACAGTTCCCAGTAGGATCCCGCGGCCTCCCGGGCGGTGTGTAAGACAATTGGCAGCAATGTGTACCGCCATCTGTCCTGCCATCTCGCTGAACGGGAGGAGGATGGGGTGATTGCCATCGACACCTCGGATGAGTTCGTAGGCAACGACAGTCGCCTCGAGTTCGATGAGATGTTCAACTAATGAGCGTGGTGCCACGGCAAGGTGATGGAATGCGGCCACGACTGAGCCGTTCTTCAGCCGGTCAAGCTCTTCAGCTTGTAGCACACCCACGCGGCAGACCAGATCGGCTCTCTTGTATGGCTCATCGTTGTTGTATGCAATCTGGGCGCCAGACTGCTCGTACTCTTTGTCGGAGAAGCGAGCTTCCATCCCGGCGGATTTCTCGACGATCACCGTGTGGCCACGCCGGGTTAGGCGAGAGACTGCATAGGGCGTCAGCGCAACGCGGTTCTCTTCTCGTCCAGTTTCGTTGGGTACTCCGATTATCATCGAATATCTCCTACACGACACGGCAAAGGCCCACGCGGAGGCGCGGGCCGTGTGATCGGTTTCGAATTGTGAAGCTGCAGTCTACTTGTCACCACTCGCCGCCTCCTACCCACCTCACTCTTTGTCCTGGTTTACCTCTCCGCGAAGGCCTCTCCACCCCGCGCGAAGGCTTCCCG
>JARRLJ010000614.1:0-3490 GCA_037387025.1 Gemmatimonadales bacterium | reverse complement strand
GCGTGACGCTGCAGGCTTCTGGTTCGGCCGTTGGAGGGTTCGTGGGCATGGTCAACGGAGTGGGCAGCGTGTTAGTGTACGACGAGACACCCGAGACTGTGACACTGTCGCTCCAAGACACTCAAGGTACACTCCTCGACGTGAGTTCGACCCAGCAGGTCGTCTTTGGGGTCGGCGCCGCAACGCAATTCGTGATTCTGGATCCCGCCGACGGAACGGTGGGCACTCCAATTACGGTGACCGTTCAGGCTCAGGATCAGTACAACAACGTGGTTAATACTGAGACCCGCGACGTGACGTTGGTGACGTCGGGCTCGGCCACCGGCGGCGGGCTGGTGGACATCCAGAACGGCGTGGGCACCCGGCAGATCAATAACACCGTAGCCCAGGTTGTGACCCTGACCCTGTCCGATACCGAAGGCACAGGACTCAATGTGAGTTCGACCCAAAACGTGGTGTTCAATCCCATTCCTGCAACTCAGTTCGTGATCGTGGACCCACCCGACGGGACCGTTGATAACCCGATCACGGTAACAGTCCAAGCTTTGACTGGGACGGGGTCAGTGGCCACGGGTGAGAACCGCGACGTGACGTTGCAGGGCACCGGCTCGGCTTCCGGCGGTCTCGTCAACATCGTGAACGGTGTTGGCACCGTGTCGGTTGCCGACCAGGAGGTGGAGACGGTAACGCTGTCGCTACTCGACTCCCAGGGAACGGGCCTCGACGTGAGGTCGACCGTACAGGTGAACTTCGCGGTCGGCGCCGCAGCGCAATTCGAGATTCTTAATCCCGGAGGCGGGACAGTGGGCACTTCCCTTCCGGTGACAGTGCAAGCTCAGGATCAATATGGCCACCTAGTCAGTACGTTTGGTGACGACGTGACACTACTGGCAAACCTCTCGGCAACAGTAGCAAATGGTGGATTGGTGAACATAACGGCTGGAACCGGAACAGTGAACGTCGACGACACGGTAGCTGAGACAGTGACACTGTCGCTATCCGACACCCAAGGTACGGGCCTCAATGTGAGTTCGCAGCAGCAGGTGACATTCGCGGCGGCACTATCGCTGCGAAGTGGCCTGGCTGCACAGACTGTCACAACGGAGGCTCCACCTCAGGACCACTAACACGACGTAGCTCCGTGCGTTGCTCGGGCGCTGGAACTAACCTCCCGAAACCCTGCAGCGACCGGCAGCGTACGGACTACGTCGCAAAACACCCGCAGCACTCTGGTCCAGCCGGGAACTTGGAATCAGGAATCTTCAGGTAGCTTCGCCTACGGCTCGCCGTGCATGGGAACCATGCGAAACCGCACCACGCGGTTGACGCCGAGCTCGTCGGCGGTGACCGCCCACAGGGTCATTCCGCGGGCGCGCGGCTGTGGGAACGACTGAAACTCATCAGGCACTCTCACCGGACCGAGGAACCTGCCATCGGCGTCGAACGCGTCAAACACAATGCGCTCGCGGTAGCGGTGCTGCGGGCGATCCGTTCGCTCCTCTTCTTCGCGCGCCTCTTCTTCCGAGCGATACTCGTAACCCCGTTGCGAGACCTGCACCCAGGTGCGGCCGTCATCATCCACCATGATGCTACGAAACGGCGGTTTGGTGTCGGGAATCGGCGGGCCGTTCCAGCGCCAGCTCCCGAAGCCGCGCCTGAAGTTATCCGTGATCGAGCGTTCGCGCTCTGCCTTTTCCTCGGCCAGCACCGGCGCGGGAGTCCAGTCGCGCTCGATCCGGAGTACGGACGCATCCCTCCGGTAGTGATCGATGCGATAATCGGTGCTCACCCCGCCAACGGCGTAACCCAACGGTGAGAAGGTCCAGGTCGCCGAGGGTGTAAACGGCACGGAGTTGGAACTCGAGCTGCCCTCCCTACGTGCGACGACCGTTGCCGGCTCGAAATCCCACGTCGGCGCGCGAACCGTATCACTGTGTTCACCTTCCGGAGTGAACTTCGCCAGGCCATAGGTCCACTCAGTCACGTCGGCTCCAACCTCCAGCAGCACCATTGTGTAAGTGTTTCCAGCTGTATCGACGTACAACGGCCGCGACGTGGAAAACGTCCCGCCGCTCGGAAGCCGCCAGTTCGTCAGCGGCTCACCGTCGGGCTGATGGACGCCGGCCGCTTGTATTCGCCCGGTCCACTTCCCTCGCGGCCGATGTCGCCCAGGTATCTACCATCAGGCGAAAACCGGCGAATCGCCGGAACCTGCGCATCTACTATGAGTATCTCACCCGAGTCCGTAACTGCGAGCGACCGCACGCTGCCGAACATCTCCTCGTCTGCACCCTCGAGCACTCCGATGGACAGTTCCGGTTCCAACACCATCGTGTCGCCCCAGACGTTCCCGCTCACGGTGTGAACCGTGATAGTGTCGCCGACGGTGTCGATGAGCGCTTCCCAGCTACCCCAGGGATTGTCGCTGTCGCCGCCCGAGCTACACGCCACTCCCAGAGCAAGTAGCCAGACCGGATACAGACGCGGAATGATTTGATTATTGGTCATCGTTTGAATATGCTCCTCGTCCCGCACGCACGCGAGACTCTGACTGCATAGACACCATGACCAACCTTACGCGTTGCACGGCGACCGGATTCAGACCGCTGCCACCGGCAGCGACGCTGCTCTGCTCGTTTCTGGGCATTTCGGGTTGCGGCGCCGGCGACACGAGTGACGATGCACAACAGATCGTCAGGGTCGCGGTGGCGGCCAACTTCGCGGCCGCGCACGAGGAATTGGTGAGTCGGTTTGAGGCTACCAGCGGTTGTTTCTTGCCGCCGACGTCGCGCGGCCCGAACGACTGGAACGGAACGGTCTGGTCGAGCCGCGATCACGCTTCACCTACGCAGTGGGACGGCTGGTGCTCTACGTACCTGACGGCCAATCGACGGACTCACCCGAGGCGTGGCTCCGCGTCGAATCGTTCCAGCACCTGGCGGTCGCCAATCCCGCAATTGCACCTTATGGTGCTGCGGCGCAGCAGGTGCTGGAACGCTGGGATCTGTGGGATGAGCTGCAGGCGCGTGTAGTCAAGGGTGAAAGTGTCGGTCAGGCGTTTCAGTTCGTTGAGTCCGGTGCGGCAGAGGCCGGCTTCGTTGCGCTCTCTCAGGTAATCGACAAGGAGGCAAGTACGTACTGGATCGTGCCACGCGAGATCCACCAACCGCTGCTGCAAGACGCGGTTCTGTTACGGACAGGTGCACTGAACGCGGCAGCCGGCGAGTTCCTCGAATTTCTCAGGAGTGAGGAAGCTCAACAGGTGTTAGCAAGCTACGGCTACGAGCTGCCCTGATCACACGATGTCATTCGATTGGCGTGTTGTATTCGTGACGATAAAGCTCGCGGGAGTCTCGACAGTGATTCTGCTGTTGGGAGGAACGCCGCTCGCATGGTGGCTCGCCCGCTCTCGTGCGAAACTACGTCCGCTCGTAGAAGCCGTCGTCGCTCTGCCGCTCGTGCTCCCGCCAACGGTGCTCGGATTCTATCT
>JARRLJ010000613.1:0-4885 GCA_037387025.1 Gemmatimonadales bacterium | reverse complement strand
CCCGGTAGAGGCACCCAGCACCGTCACGCCTACCAACGAGTAAATGATCTGTCGCAATGCTCGCATCTACCGTCTCCTCTGTTCCTCATCGGAGTCCGCAGGTTCGCCCCGGACTCGGTTCCCGTTCTCGTTGTCCGCCTTGGGACCCACTCGGGCCTCCTTCCAAGCGAACGGACGCTCGCAACTGGGACATGCGACCCAGTGGCCGAAAAAGGCTGTGCGGTCATGACCCCCGATCATTCCGCAGTGTGGGCAGCGAAGAATCACTTTGACCTCTCTCCGGTTAATTGATTCGGTTTTCCTTATAGAAAGGCAGACAGTATGCCGCTCACCGCAGCAACTGGAGCAAGTGCTTAAACTGTTGTTGTGTACTGATTTACGGTGCTTGTGTGAGTACTACATGAGAGCTTGTTAAGGGGCGTAGGTTACCGTTTGGTAACGGTGGCGGTAACGATAAGACTGCTCTGTTTTGGGAAGTCTCCTGCTCTTGGAGAGGTTAAGCTCTATCTAATGCGCGCACCGAAACTCACCGTACCCGAATTGTCGGGAGCGAGTGAACTCAGATCGTTGAGCAGACTCCAGCGAATGTTGCTCACACAGCGATCGTAGTTGACGGGGGCGCCGCAGGCGGTAGAGCTCGGCGAGTACGTCCAGCTGGCCCCATCGTCTTGTGAATATTCAACTGTCACTTCAACACCTGCGGGCAGGTTGTTCATGACGCTGCCAACCTGGAAGTCCACCTGCAATGGCAGAGTGTCGATGACCACCACGTTCACTGCGCCGGTGTTGCCGAGGTTGGAGAGGGTGAGCGTGTAGGTGAGATCGGTACCGGGCAACTGGACACCCATTGGGTTCACGGATTTGGATATGTTCATGTCCGCGAGCATACTCTCCTCGGCGCTAAAGGAGAGCGATGGCTCGGGTTCTGTGTAACGTCGGATGATGAAGTTGTCCCACCACCCTCCCGACTGCGCCGGAGCCACACCCATGAAGCCTGTCTGCGGAGCGGTTGTTGCGCCGCTCAGGAGTGGTGCCTCCGCACCGAACCAAGGTTCTGTGTCGATGTCGCCGTCCTCCCAGAACCGAGCGGTGCTGCCGAACGCCGCGAAGGCCCACGTGCTGGGGCTGCTGAACGGCCAATAGACGCGGTTGGGGCCACTCAGACCTCCGCCATCGTCGTTTCTCTCACCGTTCGTCCAGGAATCCCACGCGATAGCTGGCGAATTGGGGTAGTTGCCATGTGAGTAGTGGACGTACTCATGAGTTGCACTCGTGTTGATTGCAGAAACGCGCACCTCGATGGCGTCTGTTGCATTTGCTGGATAGCTCTGGTTGCCGTCGTGGTCCACGACAAGGAGAACGTCTTGCTCCGTGTTGGAGAACGCCGCGTCGGTGACGTACATGTCCGCTGTGTTGTTGTCGCCGGTGTTGTATTGAACTCGTTGGCTAGCCCCATTGTATGCAGGTGCCACGTATCCGTCGCCGTGGACGTCAACGGCTTTAGCCCGGGTGTACCGGCCTGCTGCAAATGGATCGGTGGAGAACTCGTCCCACCAGAGATAGACGTTGCTGCTGGTCACGGCGAGCGGGGAACCCGCGCCGGGGTTACCGTAGAAGATGTAATGATTCGTGTCGGATCCATTGGCCGCTATGTTGGCCTGACACTGGAACATGATGTGCGTGTCCGCGGTGTTGAATCCCGTGACGATGCGCGGTACATCGACCCATGTGGAACCGTTCCAGTAGAACACCCGCAGGTCGTTTCCGTCGGCCCTCATATCGCCCTGCGCTATTTCCGTCGCCGAGTCGAATCCGGTGATTCGAACAGTGTATCCCTGGTATCCGTTGTAGGGTGTAACGGGTCCCGTATTGATCGTGATCTGACGTCGTTCGTTGTAACCACCTGGCCACGTGCCCTGCGGCATTGGCGCTGTTCGCGACTCCGGAGCTAGACCGGTCCCGGCTACCACTACTGCCACCAGACTAGAAACACGAGTCGCTCTTCTCAGAAGACTGATCGGCGCGTAACCGTTTGGGTAACGGGGAGTCATCGGCCTATTCGGTGTCCAGTAGGCCGTACTTCTTTCTCTTTTCCCACAGGTTCTTCCGAGAGATGCCAAGTATCTCCGCCGTCCTCTGCACACTGCTGTCACAGTCCAGCAGCGCTTGGCGGATGTACTCCTTTTCCGCATCAGCCAGGCTCATCCCCTTGGAGATCTGGATCGAATTGGAAGCCGAGCGAGATGCCGCGGTAGCTCCGGGGTCCCCAAGAGCCGGTATGTCACCGGCGCCAAGCGAGGCCCCCGTAGCAAAGATCATTGCCCGTTCGATGACGTTTCTAAGCTCGCGCACATTTCCGGGCCAGTCCCATTGCATGAGCTTCTTCATGGCATCAGATCCAATCGATTGCACTTCCTTGCGAAATTCCCGGTTGAAGATCTCGCGAAAATGATCGGCCAATACGGGCAAGTCGTCGCGGATCTCTCTCAGAGGGGGCATCGTGTGGACCGCCACACTGACTCGATAGTACAGATCGGCTCGGAACGATCCGTCTCTCACGAGCTGTTCGAGGTGTTGGTTGGTGGCTGTGATTATGCTCAGATTGACGTCCCGTTCCTCAGTGCCGCCAACCCTGCGAAATCGTCGCGACTCGAGGAAGTTGAGCAGCTTGCCTTGCAGCTCTGTGGAGAGGTCACCGATCTCATCGAGGAACAGCGTTCCTCGATTGGCAACTTCGATCAACCCGCGCTTCGACTCCTTCGCGTCCGTGAACGCTCCCCTCTGATAGCCGAACAGTTCCGCTTCCAGCAAGTGGGAAGGCAAAGCCGAGCAGTTGATCTCGACGAATCGTCCGTCAGATTGACGGCTGGAGTAGTGGATGGCGCGGGCGGCCAAGTTCTTTCCGGTACCACTCTCACCCAACAACAGAACTGTCGGCTGTGGAATATTCGCGATGCCATCGATGAACTGGCGAACTTCTTTGATCTTGGAGTGGTCACCGAGTATGGCCTTGAGTGAGAACTCCTCTCGGCGTGTTTGTTCCAGAGACGCAGCTTCCTCGCGCATCGGACGTTCGCCGAGGGCTCGCTCGAGCAACGTGTGTAGCGCGTCGAGGTTGACAGGCTTTCTGAGATACTCGTTTGCTCCAGCCTTCAACGCTTCGATGGCGGTCTCCATATCTGCGTGCGCCGTCAAGACAAACACAGGGAGATATGGATCTCCGTTGCGCAAGCGCTGCGTGACCTCGATGCCGCCGATCTTTGGCATGATCAAATCTGTGATGACCGCGTCGGGCGGCTCCTCGGCACAGCGCTCGAACAGTTCCGAAGCCGACCCGAACACCTCAGTCCCGAACGAGCCGGCTCGCTTCAGGTTCAGTGCCAGCAGTTTGGCGAACGAGAGGTCGTCATCGACGATGTAGACTTTGGAGGGCATGACTGCAATCTTTGCACATCCAGTCCGGGTCACAACCCCAGGGCTCAAGTCTACCCCGCGGACTGTGGGACGAGAAAGAGCAATGCCAGATTCTCCGCTGGATGAACAAGAAGCTTTTGCCAATGCGGCTCAAGGGTACCGCTGGAGCTTTTGGGGCCGATAGCCTGGTGGGGCCTGCTCGTGAGATATCGGCTATCGCCCGCGGCTGGGTAGACCGAACGGGTGCAACGGAGTCGGAGCTGTCACATGTGCGGCGGGAACTGGGCCGACTTCGCGAAGCCGTGACTGACTACCAGAGCACCGGAGCTTGATGTAGTCACCGCTTGAGGTACGCCCTCAGGTCTCCTACATCGTAGTTCCCGTTGCCGTTTCCCCTAGCGTCCAAATAATCCGCTTCATCAATCGTTCGGGGGGATGCCCCCGTTCACAGGAACTGCTCGAGAAGGCGGTCGATACCAAGGGCGATCGTCGACAGGTCGATCCGGGCCGTGTCTCCTTCAAGCGAGATGTTGTAGAAGGTTATGCCTGTTGGCGACCCTGAGTTCAGGCGCGTTGACGGATCGGTGGAGTTGGAGAAACGGCCCGGTTCGATGGCTCCCCAAGCGTCCCCCGGTTCCCCACGGTTCCCCCCCTCAGCAAACGTTCTCAGGAGCCCCTGGTTTCCATCGGCCTCAGCCAGCCGTACTTTGTGCCACGGTGTGCTGGCCTGACTCGGCTGGTTTCCTGCAACGGTGGGGTCGACGTGATAGATCAAGACACCGGAGGACGGTAGATCGAGGTCGAAGCCTTCCTGCTTTCTGTATTCGACCAACAGGTATTCGTTGCTGTCGGCGGATGAACCGAACTCGAGAGGAACCTTCAGTACTCGTCCGCTCTGAATGACAGGCTCCAAGACGATCTCAGCTTCCAAGGTGCCCTCCACGACCTGAACTTCTGACAGCCATCCGAGCTGCTCCTTTTCCCATGCCCCCATGTGGGTAGGTCTTACCCAAGCGTCGCGATTGGAGGTCCCACAGCCCCATGATCCGGCTGCCATCAGTGACCAGCACCCAACCACCCATAATCTGTCTTCCGGCTCTATGCCCCGCGTGTGATCGTAGAGGTCCGGCAATCCCAGCACATGTCCCAACTCATGTGCAATGGTGGTTGCCGATTGAACTGTCTCGCCGTCACAACTGGCCACACTCTGGATGATATAGTCATTCACTCTTATCGGGCTTCCGTCGGGCGCGACGTCATCGGTCATGTACGCGGAACCGGCCCAGCCGGCGATTACCCACCGATGGGGCCAGATGCCGGGGCCACCACAAGTGGCCGAGGTTTCCAGGAACTCGAACGCCACGGCGTCGACGAACCCGTCGTCATCACCACTGTTGGGGATACCATCCATTCCGTCGTTGTCGAACGCGCCGAAATCGAGCGCCGGATCGGTGGCAGCCAATAGTTCGAC
>JARRLJ010000612.1:0-2674 GCA_037387025.1 Gemmatimonadales bacterium | reverse complement strand
TCGTTTCTCGAAGAGACCCTGGAAGCATGGCGCGACGTGCGACAAGGAATCGCAGACGAGGTAAGGAACATTCCGGCAAACAAGTGTGATTTTCGCCCAACACCGGAAACCAGGAGCGTGCGTGAGTTGATACAACACATCCTCGAGGTTTCCATGTTGATGACGGCGGAACTAAGTCGGCCCGACACCGATTTGAAACGACTACCGTGGCCCAAGATGCTGAAGAAGTACGCCGCCGCGGCTTATCGCGCCCATACCAAGAAGGAACTCATCACACTGCTGGGCAGTCAGATGCGCGACGCAGAACGCAAGTTCCGAAAGGCCGGCGAACTATCGCTTTGGCAGTTCATCGAACGGTTTGACGGCAAGCCGGGTACCAAAATGCAATGGTTGCACCATGGTATAGCACAGGAGATGTATCATCGTGGGCAACTGGCCACGTATGCGCGGTTGATGGGACTCGAACCGGCGTTGACGAAGAGGATAAAAGGCGGCGAGGCATGAGGGCGCAAGAGAGGGCCGCTATAGGCGGGAGCCGCACTCTGCCACCGTGCACTCAGCAGCCTGACGGTACTGCAGTTGGATCGCGATGCCAACGATGCGCGCCGTCGTCATAGAGGGTTTCGGCGGCCCGGATGTTTTGCGGATCGAGGATGTACCGCAACCGGATCCCTGTGCCGGTGATATCCGCGTACGCGTGCACGCTTTCGGAGTGAACAGGGCTGACCTGTTACAGCGCCGCGGCATGTATCCGGCGCCAGCGAATGTGCCACAAGATATCCCGGGTTTGGAGTATGCGGGAGAAATAGACGCAGTTGGCTCGGGAGTTAAAGGACTCGAGGTGGGTGACCGCGTCATGGGCATCGTGGGAGGTGGGGCATACGCGCAGTATCTGACAACTCCGGCCGAGCACGTTGTTGCGGCTCCGGCGGGGCTGTCGTTAGTAGAAGCTGCGGCTATCCCCGAGGCGTTCATCACGGCTCATGACGCACTGGAGCGATTGGCGGTGGTGAGAGGAGAGTGGGTTCTCATACATGCGGTGGGAAGCGGTGTGGGAACAGCCGCCCTCCAGCTCGCTGTTTCAAGGGGAGCATATTGCATCGGGACCAGCCGGACGAGCGCCAAGTTGGCAAAGGCGGCCGATTTGGGAATGAAAGTCGGAATCAACACCGCTACTGAAGATTTGCGGGATGCCGTGTTGCAGGCGGTTTCCGGCGGTGTCGCAGCGGTTGTCGATCTGATCGGCGGACCGCTGTTCACAAAGACGCTGGATGTAATGGGCTCGCGTGGGCGGATCGTAGTAGTTGGATTGACGGCAGGAAACAAAGTAGAGCTCGATCTGGGGCTTTTGCTGCGCAAGAGGATTAGAGTGGAGGGAACCGTACTCAGGTCGCGCAGTGCTGTGGAGAAGGCGGAGCTTGTGGAGTCATTCCGGGCAAAGGTATTGCCGTTGTTCGCGCAAGCCTCCGTGCGTCCCGTCGTTGACCGTGTTTTCGACTTCGATGAGGTGCAGGCAGCACATCAACACTTGGAGTCCAATGCTAGCTTCGGCAAAGTGGTGGTCACGGTTGGCTGAAAAGCGATTGCGGGCAGTCTGCGTGCTGTCGGGGTCGCTGCTCGCGGCGCCGTCGATGCTGGCCGCGCAATTGCCGGCCTCTGGTGGTGGGGCGATAGACGCAGCCGTTCTAGTCGGCGCCGGGGACATTGCCAACTGTGACTCGGACGGCGACGAACTGACGGCCTCACTGTTGGACAGTATCTTGGCTGAGAATGAAGATGCTGTCGTGTTCACCTTGGGTGACAACGTCTACGAACGAGGCACCGAAGAGAACTTCGCCAAGTGCTACGATCCCACGTGGGGTCGCCACAAGGCCGTGACGCGACCCGTACCGGGCAACCATGACTACAAGAACGGTTTTCTGTGGTTCGTCGTCGGAGGGCATGCGGGCCCCTACTTCGATTACTTCAACAGTCTTGCTAAGCAAGCCGGGAACTCGGCGACTGGGACGTGTACGCCCTGAACACAAACAAGGGCAAGAGGGTGAAGCGCGACTCTCGACAGTGGCGTTGGTTGCGGAGCACGCTGAGGGAACACAGGAGTTCGTGCTCGATCGCCTACGTACACCATCCCCGTTTCGGCGCTGGCAATCACGGTGACAACGACGGCATGGTCGACACATGGGATCTGCTCGAGCAGTATGGCGTAGACATCCTGCTTGCGGGCCACGAACACAGCTATCAGAGATTCGGCGCAGAGAGATCTGATGGCACGCCAAGTAAGATAGGCATTCGTCAGTTCGTGGTCGGCACCGGCGGTACGTTCCTCGTGAACAAACGTCAGAAGACCAAAGGGAGCCTCGAGAAATGGACCGCTGATTACCACGGCGTTCTCAAGCTCACGCTGCACCCGGATGGATACGATTGGGAATTCATCACCACAGACGGGGTGGTCTGGGATTCAGGCTCGAGTAGCTGCCAGAACTCGCGTAACACACCGTAGGAGCTCCCCAGGTTCTTCCAAGTCGAGATCCAGCTCAATTTGCTGCTCGATCTTCAGGACTACATCGGAAAGGCCCCTTATCAAGCTCAAGTAGTGAGTGGCTTCAGAGTTGTTTGGCCCTGACTGATGGACACGGTGGGAACGTCCAATACTGCCACTTAGGCGCTGGAGCCC
>JARRLJ010000611.1:684-2867 GCA_037387025.1 Gemmatimonadales bacterium | reverse complement strand
CATGGTCACCCCGTCACCGCCCTCACGTAGGCGACACGGCACTCGTACTACATGCACGGCACGCGCCTCGTTTTTTCGCGGGACGAAATTCGCCACATGGCGACGAAATCGCTGGAGCCGGTGGGTCTCATCATCCTCGTCACCGGGGCCGGCGGGGTGTTCGGGAAGGTACTGGTCGCGACGGGCGTGGGTACCGCAGTAGCCGACTGGATGGCTGCGTCGCGGCTCCCGCTGGTTGTCCTCGCGTTTCTCATAGCCGTGGCCGTCCGAGTAGCGCAAGGGTCGGCCACCGTGTCGATGGTGACGGCCGCCGGCCTCGTGGCGCCCATTCTAGAGGCCACGAACCTGTCAGCACCAATGGTCGCGGCAGTCGTCATTGCCATCGCCTCGGGGGCCACAGTCTTGTCGCATGTCAACGACTCCGGCTTCTGGCTAGTCAGCCGCTATCTAGGCATGTCGGAGAAGCAGACCCTCAGGGTGTGGACCGTCATGGAAACCCTGGTCGGTCTCACGGGCTTCGGGGTTGTCCTGCTGCTGTCGTTCTTCCTCTGAGCCCATGGACCTGCGAGGCGGGCACCGACTCAAGCCAACGGTAGGCCCAGTGCCGATGCGACCGCTTCAACTACAGCTTCGAGTTCGGCATCCACGTCAACTACCAACGCGTCCTTTGGTTCTTCCATGGTCTCGAGTTGCGACGTGAGCAGATTGGGATCGAAGAAGTGCCCGCGACGTTCGCCCAGCCTGCGCTCCAACACGGCCGGGGTGCCACGCAAGTAGACAAGCCTGGTATCGAGCTGCCCCTGCAGCAGCAACTTGCGGTAGCTCTCCTTGAGCGCCGAGCACGCTACGATCGCCGAACGACCGGACCTGGAGTGCTCGACGATGGCGTCGCGAATCTTCTGAAGCCAGGGGAAGCGATCCTCATCCGTGAGCGGCACTCCGGCTGTCATCTTGCGGATATTGCTGGCCGGATGGAGATCGTCGCCGTCCACCAAGGCCCACCCCAGGCGTTCTGCCAGCAATTCCCCCACCGCCGTCTTCCCCGCCCCGGAGACACCCATCAGAACTACAATCACACTACTCGAGCCGAAGCCGCAGCAGGTAACTGTCCGCCGTCATGTAGAGTGTCTTGCCACCCTCACCGAAGGCGCAATTGGCAGTAGCCTGCGTGGTCCGGATGGTTCCCAAGTGACGACCATCGGGAGAGAACACGAGAACACCACCCGGTCCGGTGGCGAACAGATTGCCGGCAGCGTCTACCTTGAGACCGTCGGGTAGACCTCGATTTTCCGCCGACACCAGATTGGTAGCGTCGAAGAACACGCGGCCGTTGGCAACCGTTCCCGAGGGCAGCAGATCGTAAGCCATCCATATGGCCCGCTCCGGGTCGGAGTTGGCGACATAGAGCGTGCTCTCGTCGGGCGACAGGCCAATCCCGTTGGGGCGCGACAACTCGTCCGTCAACAGAGTCACCTCACCGTCGGTGCCGAGGCGGTACACGCCATTGTAAGGCGTCTCCCGGGTAGGATCGCCCGTACCCTCAGGTAGCCCGTATGGCGGGTCGGTGAAGTAGAGCGTTCCGTTGGCGTCGAATACAGCGTCATTCGGGCTGCTGAACCGCATGCCGTCGTAGCGGTCGGCAAGCGTGGTGAACCTGGTTTCGGGAGCTGTCAAAGGAGCGTCCATGCGCGCGACCCTCCGGTCGCCGTGTTGGCACAGCACGAGCCGACCCTCGCTATCCAGCAACAGGCCGTTCGAACCCGGCTCTCCACCCCGCGGCACATCACCGGTGTAACCCGACGGCTCGAGCCAGACGCTATGGCCCTCGCCCTCCTTCCAGCGGTAGATCCTGTTCTCAGGAACATCCGAGAAGAGAACGTAGTCGCCGTCCTCTATCCACACCGGCCCTTCCGACCAATTGAAACCCTCGGCCAGGACTTCGATCACCGCGTCGGGCGGAATGAGCGTGTCGATTGCCGGATCCAGCCGCTCGATTGCGCCGATGGTCTGTGATTGTTCCTCGACTGCCGCGTCGCTCGAGCCATCACCCCCACACCCAACTAATAGCGGCAACAAGATCAATATCCTTGTGCGATGCATATCGTCTCCAATCATCTTCGTGCAGACCTCAGTTCGGCCAGCCGCCACACCAATCCTCAAGTCGCGCGACGGTTGTTCGCCGG
>JARRLJ010000611.1:0-637 GCA_037387025.1 Gemmatimonadales bacterium | reverse complement strand
ACGGTTGTTCGCCGGCCTCTACTTCATCGGGCCGATCAACTCGATCAGATTCCCGTCGGGATCACGCACGACTATGAGGTAATCACCCGACGGATCCTCCCCGATGAGGACCGGACCGTCGGCAAGCGGCTCGCCACCCCCCGCTCTCAGCCGGGTCAAGGCTGCATTCATATCCGATACGAGAATCGTGAGATAGCGGTATCCGAGCTGTGAATGCACGTACGCATTGTCGCTCTGCTTGGTCTCGACGTCGGGTATCTCCATCAGCTTGAGCCGCGTGGCCGACTCACCTTCGCCGAGGACGAATACACGAACCGCGAGCGGTTGCCCGTCGGTCAGTCCGGCGGCGGTGCAGAAATCGGCAGTCACCTCAAAGCCTTCCACCTCCGTGAAACCGATGACGTTCGCATAGAAGTCGGCTGACGCATCGAGGTCACTCACATTGACCCCTAGGTCGATCGTCGTACGCTGGAAGTCTGCCGGCACGGCATTGCGGTTAGCGGATAGAACGGCAACTGCGGCCACCAAAACAGCCAGTGTTAGAGCGGTGCGCATGGATTACCTCTCAGTAATCGGAGTCGCAGAATGCAAGGTCTAGTACGCTAACCGCAATGCCGTGCCGGCAGACTTCCAGCGT
>JARRLJ010000610.1:0-4365 GCA_037387025.1 Gemmatimonadales bacterium | reverse complement strand
ATGGGACGCACCGTTTACACCGACTGCTTTGTGGAAATGGACGACATCTTCGGCAAGCTCATGGCCAAGCTGGAGGAAACCGGAGAGCTCGAGAACACGCTGGTTCTCATGCTCGGCGGAGACAACGGCCCCGAATGCGAAGTCCCGCCGCACGCTCGCACGCCGTTCCGTGGCTGCAAAGGATCCCACTGGGAAGGTGGTGTACGTGGATCCGTCTTCGCCTACTGGAACGGCATCATCAAGCCGGGCAGGGCCGACGGACTGTTCGACTTTGCCGACATCCTGCCGACGGTGATGCATCTCGCGGGCGTCCCGGGCGCAAAGTTGGCCGGCGAATTCCCAAAAGACCGTTATGTTGATGGTGTAGACCAGGCTTCCTTCCTGATCGCCGATGACCATCTTTCGAATCGCCGCAGCCGTCCCTACACATTGAACCAATACTTCGCCGCGATGCGGGTGGATGAGTTCAAATACGTCTGGACTGGAGAGATCGAGAATGGTGTCGTCCAAAGGGGTGATTGGGGCGGCTTCAGCGGATCGGTCTTTACGGATTCCGGCGGCGCCATCGTATTCAACCTCTACAGGGACCCGCAAGAAGACGTGAGCATCGGCGTCCGTCACCTCCCCATGGCGATCCCGGTGATTGGAACGGCCGGGTGGTATATGCAGGAGCTGATGAAATATCCGCCGCAGTTCAAGATTGGCTTCCTATCTAATAATCCGCCGATGTATAACCTTGCGCCCCAAGCGCGAGAGATGATGCAGAAGACCATGGATGGGCGTGGGCTCGGCCGGGCGAATCCGTAACAAAGATCCCAACGAAGCTCGCAAGGCAATGGGCGCGCTGTTCACTGAGGAAATGATCAGCGCGCCCGCCAAGCTCGGTAGCTTTACTCTGTCGCTCGCAGGAAGAGATGAAGAAGAAAGGTTGGGTAGTCGTCAGCATGAAAAATGACTGGAGGCGAATCTTCGCCTTCGAACGAAAGGTTGATAGCGTCGTGCCACGAACGATTGGAGTACAAGGGTGGAACGTCTCACCGATCACCCAGCCAGGCGTCTAGCCGGCGCCGTCCTCTGCGTACTCGCACTCGCCTTCGAGACCACGGCATCAGCGCAACAGTCCTCTCAGGCGAACGACGCTGCTCAGGCGAATAATCCTCTGGCCAATATCACGGCCTTCAATGTGCAGCAATACTTCATAGGGGAACTCACGGATTCCGATCAAAGCGCCAATGACCCGGCCATCAGCTTCGGCATCGGCCCGCAACTGACGGCGGCGACCGCGTCCGATGATGACCTGGGCAGTGAGAAATGGTCAGCGGGCTTTGCGAACGTACTCTTCAATGCCCGCTCCAAGAAAGTGCAGTGGGGCTATCTGCTCACCTGGCAAGCGAGCTTCGCCGGCGACAGTGACGCCGAGGATGTCAATGCCGCTGCTCTCCAGCCCTTCATATTCTACCAACTCGGCAAGGGACTTTACCTGCGCTCAGCGCCGATCTGGACCTACAACTTCGAAAACGATGACTACAGCGTCCCGCTTGGCCTTGGCATCGGGAAAGTCATTACCAGCGGTAAGACGGTATACAACTTCTTCGCCGAGCCCCAATACTCGGTTGCTGATCGCGGGCCCGGTCAACCGCAGTGGCAGGTCTATTTTGGTCTGAACATGCAGTTCAAAGACTAGCCGCGGGAGGGCCGATCGGGCGACGGTTGCAGTTCGATCCGGCCAAACCGTACAAGCCACACGGAGGTCAGCTACATGCAATTCGGTTTCTACGACTGGATTACGTTGCTCGCACTTCTCATTGTCGTCGCTGCATTCACGGTTGTGTTCGTGTGGCTCATCACCCTACCTGGCCGAATCGCCATCAACCGACACCATCCACATGCCGAGGCGGTCAAGCTGATGGGAAATCTGGGCTTTCTCGGAGCCGTACCGTGGTTTCACGCCCTGCTCTGGGCATGCTTCGCGGCGATGGCCATTCCAATGGCTCTTGGAAACCCACCCATCTACGATTCCCTGAAATAACGAATGCTCCGTCATGTTCCGCAGCGTGAATGAAATAGCTCCAAGGTGGAACTCTGGGCGACGTAGCCGAGCGTCAGACCGCGCACCGGGGAATCTGATCGCGGCTAAATCTTCACAAGATCACGTGTGCCCAATTTGTGACACTGTGACGTTTGCTAATACAGGGATTCAGCGAGTCACGTCGGGTTTGCGAATTTGGCAAGCGTCGCAAGTGACTGTTCTAGCTAAAGTGTTGAGTTTGCCGGTGTGACTTCGATTCAGGCGATCGGCGGGGGCCGCCGTTCCGCGTGCCCTGGAGTCTCAAGCGGTTCGACTTCCCTGCACTCTCACCCTTTGTGTCAGGCCGTGCCGGAATTTTGCCGGAACCAGTCCAACCCCGTTGTGCTCAGTCATGCACTTACGTCCACGGGCGCCTCCAGTTAGCCATTCATAAACAACTACTTAGAAACGCCCAACTGCCTTCGGGAGGCAGGGGTCGGAGGTTCAAATCCTCTCACCCCGACCAGTCACAGTATTTGGCAATTCCACTTGCAGTGCGCACCTCCGCGGAGTCACCGATTGTCGACTTTGTCCTACGTCCGGCATCGACGTTGGATCCATCTGGTGCTGGAGCACTGCCTGGGGTCGGCAGTACCTGCTTCATGGATTTCTCAGAGTCCACTTTCGGCCAACGGAAAGCTGGGTCAACTGAGTTAACGTACATAAACATCTTCAATAAGCGCCAAAGCCGACAAGCACATGTCACCAGGCCGTAAGGGCGTCAATTATCGCAGCCACCGCGACTTTGAGCCCCGAGCTGTCTGCGGCATCACGCAGGCGCTCGAATTCCTTCAACGTAGCCTCATCACGCTTACCTTGGCCGAAGTCGGCGAGCGCCCGGGCCCGGGCCACGAAGAAGCCTGTCCAGGTCAACGGTTCCTGGAGAGTGTAGTCCTCGAGCGCTGATGCATACCGTTCAACCCGATCCCAGTCCTTGAGGTAGAGCATCGTGTCCATTGCACTTCGATAGAACCAGAAATAATTGTGACTAATTACGCCTTCTCCAAGGATCTCTTCTCCCTCGCGCAGCGCCGCCTCTCTAGCGTCGTCGTCATCTTTGTCCACCAAAGCCAAGGTGCCCAATACTCTTGCCCTTTGGAAGACGCGACCCTTTTCACGGGTAATATCGAGGGCTTCCTTCAGCAATACTCGAGCCTCTTGTTGCTGTCCGTGCGCAAGTTCTAAGAGCGCCTTGCAAGTCAAGGGTTGCGGCTGCCACGCTCGGGCACCCAATGAATCGGCCAAAGCAAGCGTTCGCGCTATGTAGGTCCGGGAGAAGTCGTACTCGCCCAGTTCATTTCCGCACGACGGTCACCGACCTTGGCGGCCAGGTCGATGGCAGTCAAGCAATCGCTTTTGGCACCTTGCAAATCCCCCGTGTAGAGACGAGTCCAACCTCGTTGTCCAACATGGGCTACTTCGACCTGCCCCAACCCTTGTTGACGGGCCAGCTCTACGCAACGTGAATAGTAGTCGCGCGCAGTCTGCATGCGCCCGCGAACGTATTCCGCATCGCCTAAACCGCCAAGTGCTCTTGCCTCTCCTTCAGGCGAATGGCCCTGCTCCGCAAACGCAAGCGCACTTAAATGTTCGCGACGGCATTCGTCCGCTCTTCCGAGAGAAAACAGGAGATTGCCTCGCATATGATGAAGTCGCGATAACTCAACGACGAGTCCGTGCTGCGCTGCCACGGGCTCTGCCTTCTCGAGTAATGCGAGTCCGTCTTCGTAGTGCGTCTTCACCCGCATGTTGGCGGCGAGGCCCATCCAAGCGTCACACCGCTGCAGGTCGTCGTCAGCGTGTCGTTCGGCGTCCCAGAATACCGTCATCGAGGAATCGGTGTTCCCCATGGCGAGCAGTAGCTCAGCCTTGAGACATGTCAACGGATGCCGGTCAGACTGCCGAGGGTCTAACTGCAAGGCACGTTCAATGAGGTTTAGCGCAGATTCGTAACGGTATCGGCGCGCCTGCTCTTCAGCGGCTCCAAGATATGCAGCGCAAGCTTGTTCATCGCCTGCCATTTCGAGATGCTGGGCGTGCAGAACGTGATCAGTCTGGGCGAACCAATCCGCGGCTTTCTTGTGTAGAGCTTTGCGTTCGCGCTTAAGTAGCGAACCGTACACACTTTCCTGGATAAGTGCGTGTGCGAACAGATATCCGTCGTCTTGAGCACGTATCAAGTTATGCTCGACAAGCTCCCTGCAGTCGTATGCCTCCACCCCGAGGAGATGGCTCAATGCCTCGGCGTCGAAAAGTTGCCCCATCACTGACGCTGATTGTAGTGCCCGCTTTTCACC
>JARRLJ010000609.1:0-2636 GCA_037387025.1 Gemmatimonadales bacterium | reverse complement strand
GACCAGACGTGTTCGTTGCGGAGCGCGGATCATCAGTTGCGCTGGGACATCGTGATGCGCATGTCGAAGACATCGATGGCGAACTTGATCGTCGCTGGCCGGGTGCTGGCGCCGTCCGCCGCGATCTCGAGCCAATCGGGGATTACCTCGACGAATTGCCCATCACTGGACCTCGACGGTTGGCATACGTTCCTCCTGACGCAATGTCTCCACCGCAATTGGCTGATATGATTGCCACATCGCTCACTAAGACCGATGTGGATGTGGTCCAAACAGGCGATGGGTGTGTCGATGTGGTTCCGAAGAATGTGACGAGCGGGTTCACGGTGGACCGTGTCTTGGGGTGGATGCGTGCCGAGCCTGAGTGGGTGGTGGTGGCCGCCGACACCCTGCGCCACGCGGATCTGTTTCGTCCTGGCCGCCGAGGCATCGTAGTGGCCGGGGCCGATCAAGGTCTCAAAGACCGGGCCGCGCGGCGAGCGGAAGTCTACATGGCAAAGCAGGATGGAGCGGCAGGCGTGCTGGAAGGTCTGCAACACTTCGGCTACGTGGCGGAAACGGCGGGCGTTAAGCGGTAGTCGCGTTTGAGAATAGACTGATGTGCGGTATTTGTGGTGAGATTGTGTTCAACGGAACCGGAGCGTCTGAGTCGGTGGTACGGGCGATGACTGATTCCCTCGCGCGACGAGGCCCCGACGCTGAGGGCTTCTTCAGCGAGGGAAGCGTCGCGCTGGGACATCGTCGCCTGAAGATCATCGATCTCAGCGAACGGGCGCGACAACCGATGGTAGACCACGATCTTGGGTTGGTGACAGTCTACAACGGTGCGATTTACAACTTCCCCGAATTGCGCTCCGAGTTGGAGTCAAAGGGTTATCGGTTCTTCTCCGACGGCGACACGGAAGTCATCCTCAAGGCCTACGCCGCTTGGGGAGAGAGTTGTGTCGAGCGGTTCAACGGCATGTTCGCGTTCGCCATCTGGGAGCGTGACAGCGGACGCCTGTTCCTCGCCCGCGACCGCCTCGGTATCAAGCCGCTCTACTACGTGGAGTTCCCTGGCAAGCTGCGGTTCGCGTCGTCACTGCCGGCGCTGCTGGCAGGCGGAGGTGTCGACTCGGAAATCGATCCAGTCGCTCTGCACCACTACATGACCTTCCATGCTGTCGTACCAGCTCCACGGACGATTCTGTCCGCCGTCAAGAAACTACCGCCAGCTACACGCGTGGTGATCGAACCGGATGGCCGCTGGAAAGAGAGTGTCTACTGGCACCTCAGGTTCAATCGTGATGCGGAAGAAGAGTCGTACGGGTTCGACGACTGGACCATGTTGCTGCATCACAAGCTCGAAGAATCCGTGCGTCGGCGTTTGCGTGCTGACGTGCCGGTTGGTGTCCTGTTGTCCGGTGGGCTCGATTCCAGTCTGGTGGTGGGGTTGCTCGCCAACAACGGTCAGAGGGATCTCAATACGTTTTCGATTGGTTTCGAAAGCGTCGGCTCCGAGACAGGCAACGAATTTCAGTACTCCGACATCGTCGCCAGACAGTTTCAAACGACGCACCATCGGATCGAAGTGGATTCGTCTCGTGCCTTGCCCGCATTGGAGGCCACGATAAGCGCCATGAGCGAGCCGATGGTTAGTCATGATTGCATCGGATTCTTTCTCCTCAGCGAAGAGGTTGCCCGTCACGTCAAGGTGGTACAGAGTGGTCAGGGTGCTGATGAGGTATTCGCCGGCTATCATTGGTATCCGCCGCTGATGGAGAGCCGGTGGCCGGTCACCGACTACGCAAAGGTCTTTTTCGACCGGAATCACGACGAGTATCTGCGGTCGGTACATCGCGGTTTCGTTACCGAGAACCACAGTCTCCGATTCGTGACGCACCATTTCGCCAGCGCCGATGCCAAGAAACCCATAGACAAGGCGCTCCACTTGGATACCACAGTCATGCTGGTGGATGACCCCGTGAAGCGCGTGGACAATATGACGATGGCCTGGGGGCTGGAGGCGCGCGTCCCCTTCCTCGACCACGAGTTGGTCGAATTGGCCGCACGGATCCCGGGTGAACACAAGGTCAAGAACGGCGGGAAACACGTCCTGAAGGAAGTCGGCCGCACTATCATCCCGCACGAGGTGATCGATCGGCCAAAGGGCTACTTCCCGGTGCCTGCGATCGATCGGCCAAAGGGCTACTTTCCGGTGCCCGCTTTGCGGTACCTCAAGGGACCGTATCTGGAAACAGTCAAGGATCTGCTGGAGTCACCGGTTGCGCTGCAGCGTGAGCTATTCGATAGAGCCTATGTCGATGCGCTGCTCAAAGCACCGGAAGGCAACCTGACACCGCTCCGCGGTTCGAAGCTTTGGCAGGTTGCACTTCTCGAGTACTGGCTACAATCTCACGGCCTGTAATCCAAAAGGCCTGTCATCCAAGAGGATGGATTCCATGAAGACTGCCGTTGAAGGGCCCCAGCGAGTTGAGCGGCGTGAGGCGCTGACCCTTCGCAACGGGGGCGACCGTCCGGTAGGCCCCGGGGCCGGCCAGCTGCACCTCGACGTTGCTGTTGCCTGTGGATGGGGCAGGCTGATCTTTGCCCACACGTTCACTGACCATCGGGCGATCGCCAACCTGCTGTTGAGC
>JARRLJ010000608.1:1204-3417 GCA_037387025.1 Gemmatimonadales bacterium | reverse complement strand
GACGAATACGTTGTCTTCCGTTTTGGTCTCGATCTCGACGTCCAACTGCTGGACGCGCAGGTTGACACGCCCGACCACCCTATCGAGGAAAGGAACCTTGACGTGGATACCCGGCCCCGCTTCCCGTAGGAATCTCCCGAGCCGCTGGACGATCGCGGTGGTGCGTTGCTGCACCGTGAAGAAAGTGATTCGGAACGCCACGATCGTCACGACCGTCAACACACCCGCACCGAAGATATAGGTCATAGGTCCGATTTCCATGCTGTCTCCTTCTTTGGGCGCCAGGACGCACGATTGCGCTGGGATTCTGGATGCTTGTCCGGGTAGTCGCACCGGATCGACGGGTGATCGTGCTGCCTTGCCCTAACTGGTTAGCTCCGACGCTAGTGGCGTAGCTTGAGCCCGCCTGAGATCCGCTTGATCCTCGTGGTCGAAGTGGGCCAATGCCAAGTCCACTTGAGCATCAAGGAGCTCCTGTCTTGGGACCACGGCATTGACGATATTTTGGATCTGCGATTGGGAGTAGCCGGCCTCCTGTGTGTTCGGGTGTGCGGCCATAACGCCCCTGTAAAGCCGGAGAGCTTCACGCAAGTCCTTCGTCGTGTAATGCGCCGCATAGGCCGCCGCATACTGCTGGCCAGCCTCGGCAACTTCCGCAAGTCCAGTGTCGTTTCTCTCTCTCATTCTGTTTCTCCGATCTCCTCGCTGGAGTGAGGCGTGGCGACCTCTGGGATGGGGATGATCCTGATCAGGTTTGAGTCGTTCCATGCTCTTTGTAGTGCAAGATCCGAGCCATAGATGGAATTGCCGTAATTCCAAGCAGTTGCGCTACCTCCATTATTCGCGTGTTTGTAAATCCAATCGAAATGAAGTACGATCCCTTCAATTTGATGGGGTGGCCGATGCGCGTCGAGGACTTGGATCACAAGGAGCTTCTGGAGCTGGACCCAGAGGGTGGCGTAATCCGTTACGCGGGGCAGCGCGCGCTTTTGCTCGACGCTGTGTCCATGGGGATCTTGCGGCAGTATCTCGTTGACAACTTCGGCCTGACCGCTGCTCGAGCAGTGCTGACGCAGTTCGGCTTCGCCCACGGCTGGCGCATGGCGGCAGCCATGCAAAGGGAATTCAAGTGGGCGAACAACGAGGAATGGCGTCGCGCCGGCCCCCGCATCCACACCCTCGGGGGGCTCTTTCGCACCCAGCCAGGAAGTGGTGGAGCTGGCACGACGCGTGGCGAAGGTGGATGCCACGGTACTCATTACCGGCGAGAGCGGGGTGGGCAAGGAACGGATCGCGCGTCTCGTCCACGACGAGTCAACGCGCGCCGCTGGGCCGTTCATCGCCATCAACTGCGGTGCGATCACCGAGACGCTCCTGGAGAGTGAGCTTTTCGGGCACAAGCACGGCGCGTTCACGGGCGCAGCGTCGGACCGGCCCGGCCTGTTCGAAGCGGCCAACCACGGAACGCTGCTGCTGGACGAAATCGGTGAGGTCTCTTCAGGCATGCAGGTCAAGCTCCTGAGGGTTCTCCAGGAGCGGGAGATCCGTCGGGTGGGGGAGAACAAGAGCCGGCCGGTGAATGTGCGCGTTCTGGCCGCCACCAACCGCGACCTTGCCCACGGAGTGGCAGACGGCACCTTCCGGCAGGACCTTTACTACCGGCTCAAGGTCGTCGAACTGCACGTTCCGCCGCTCCGCGACCGCAGGGACGACATCTTGCCGCTGGCCCGGATACTGCTCGCGGATGCAGCGGGCCGGATGGCTCGCGAGATATCAGGCCTCGCCCCAAGCACGGCCGATCAACTCCTTCGCTACGAATGGCCCGGCAACGTGCGCGAGCTGGAGAACGCCATGGAGCGTGCCGTCGCCCTCGCACGCGGCAGTCGCGTGGATCTCGCAGACCTGCCCGAGGAGATCCGCCAGGCGTTCCCCAAGCCGGTGGTTAACGAGGGAACGGTGCAACCGCTCAGCGAAGTCGAAAAGGAGTACATCCTCGCAGTGCTCGAGCTAAATGGCGGAAACCAGACGCGCACCGCCGAACAGCTCCGAATAGGATCGGCGACGCTGTACCGAAAGCTCAAGAAATATGGCCTCATCGGACAGTCTCCGGGCCAGCGGAGCCAATCGACAGACGGATGAGAGCGTCGGCTGTAACGCTGACCGGGCAGTATTGAAGCTCAAGATTTGCAGGGTTATCAGCCATGTTCTGATTG
>JARRLJ010000608.1:0-1191 GCA_037387025.1 Gemmatimonadales bacterium | reverse complement strand
GAATTGCCGATGGTCCAAGGTCGATCATGACCCATTCACGCTGGGAGATCTCCGCGGTCCTCTTGACCGGTTTGGGCAATTTCGTGCTGGCCGACTGGCTCGGTTTGAGGCTGGCTTTCGTCGTGGGAGCCTGTCTCTTCTGGATGGGATTCGTGGCGATCCGGGCCTCTGCCGACGCTTCGGTGCTCGGGGAATGGGGATTCACCACACGAAATCTCGGCCGCAGCCTCGGTCTCCTGGCACCAGTGGCGGTGCTGGCGGTATTCGTTTTCATCGCCTACGGGATGTTCACCGGCAGCTTGTTCATGCACTGGCACGTCGGGTTGATCTTCCCGCTCTATTGCGTGTGGGGTCTCGTCCAGCAGTTCCTCATCGTCGCCCTGCTGGCGGGCAACCTCAGAAAGCTCAGCCGCATCCAGGAACGATGGATCGTCCTTCTGACGGCTTTCCTCTTCGCGGTTGCTCACGCCGCATCGATTCCCCTCATGGGAGCCGCGTTCTTCTTGGCAGTGGTCACGACGACGGTCTACTCTCGCACGCGCAACATCTGGGCGTTGGGCCTCTTCCATGGCGTATTCGCAACCGGACTCTATTACTTCGCCCTGGGTCAGGACCTCTGGGCGGAGGTGGTATCCGCGCGCATGTGGCCGTAACCTGTTCTGAATGGTTCGTGGCACCGATCAGCAGGGTTGCTGAAATGACGAGAGATCCCTATCAGCCGGAATGGCTTACCCTGGACAACGCAGCCAGGATCTACCCTGGCTCTATCTCGGAGTGGTCGCCCGATGTCTACCGGGTCTTCATCACTCTCAAGGCGCCCATCCGCGTCTCCATTCTCGAGCGGGCCCTGCGGACGGTGTTCCCGAGGTTTCCTTACTTCCAGGTCAATCTTCGACGGGGTCTGTTTTGGTACTACCTGCAGCGGGACGATGGGATCCCTGAGCTTCATCCGCTGAGCAGTGTTCCGGTCTCCATCGTGCCCGCGCGCCCGGGCATCTACCACCTTCTCCGAGTACAGGCTCGGGGCGCCGTGATCGCGGTCGATTTCTCGCACGTCCTGACGGATGGAGCGGGGGCGATACGCTTTCTCGGAACCCTGGCGACTCAGTATCTTCGCCTCCGCGGCGTCCGGATGAAACAATGGGAACCTTTTCTCGATCCAGAGGAGTCGCCGTCACCGGGCGAGTACGA
>JARRLJ010000607.1:0-3399 GCA_037387025.1 Gemmatimonadales bacterium | reverse complement strand
GAGTAGGTTCGGGCGACAAAGATTAGTTGGCGTCCACGGAGACTTGATGAGCTCAATTCGCGATCCGATTGCCGGTCTGCAGAGCCCAACCGGCTCACTCATATCGCTGTATGCGGACAGGCCTGGCCCCGGAGGTTTCGCCGCACTTCTCACCGGCCTGCTGCGCCCGGTTCGAGAACAGGCCGAGCGTCACGATCGCGACTTGCAGATGAGCGTCAGGGCGGACGCCGAGCGGATTCAGGAGCTCGCCGAGGACATGGAGCTCGGATCTGCCCCGGCCTACGCACTGTTCGCATCGAGTGCCGATGGCATCTTCATCGTCGAGTCCCTCACCCATTCAACGAGGAGCGTTTCGGTTCTCGGGCCGCGGCCGTATCTGAGGCCCCTCAGGGCCGCACCAAAACCGTTGCGAGCCGGGATCATCGTTGCCGATCGAGCCAACGCCCGTACCTTCGTGTCCTCGGCCGATCTCATCGAAGAGGTCGGCACACCGATGAGTGCAGACATCGGGAAGCCGAACTACGGAGGATTCGCCGGCTATGACGAGCAGGGCGTCCGGGCTCGCGCCGAGGAGGCGACGACCCGGATGTGGAAGGAAGCAGGGGCCAGGCTGCTCGAAGTCCACCTCGAGAAAGGGTTCGACTACGTAGCGATCGGTGCTCATGATGAGGTGGCGGATGAGGTCGCCAGGTCCCTCCACCCGTATCTGGAGCAACTGCATCGCACGAGTTTCGTGGCCAACCCGGCCAATCTCGGATCAGCAGCACTCCGATCAGAGCTGGCCAATCTGGATGTGATCGTGCGTAGAGAACGTCAGGACGCGCTTGCCGGGAGAGTGTGCGATACGGCGTGGGGAGGCGGAAACGCTTTTCTCGGGCTCGCATCCGTTCTCGAGTCGGCCAATGTTCAGGCAATTGAGACACTTGTCGTAGCTGGCGGCTTCACGCGGCCCGGGGTGGTCTGCAACCAGTGCGGATACCTTTCACGAATCGGCACCGAATGTCCCGTGTGCGGAGCGGGAATGTTTGAGATCGATGATGTGGTGGCCGCACTGATGGAGTCGGTGATAGGGGCAGGCGGGTCGGTCAGCCAGATCGCTGTTGCCTCTCCCCTCGACGTGCACGGCGTAGGGGCGTTGACACGCTTTCCGGTGCCTGTCTGAGCGCCGGTAACGTCGGGCCCGACTCGGAAGGCCGAAGCAATTGGAGCCCTGGGGTGAGAAGAATCTCCTCGGCCACATCGTGGAAACGACCTCGAACTTTCCTGTAGACGAGGTCTGGGTGGTGCTGGGCCACGACTGGGAGCGGATCCATCAGGAGACCGATTTGGGGGACGCCGGAATCATCGAGAACCCCGAGTGGGAAGAGGGAATCGCCTCGTCGATTCGGGTCGGTTTCGATGCGCTGACGCGTCTCTCACGGTGCGACCGCGCACTGATTGTCATAGGCGACCAGCCCGATGTCTCTGGGGAGACTGTCGAGGCTCTGATGAAGTCCCATGAGGCCGCGGGAAAGCCGGTGACCGTTCCCAAGTACAGGTACAGCTGGGGCAATCCCGTCGTCGTCGATCGCTCACTCTGGCCAAGATTGATGTCACTCGACGGTGACGAGGGAGCGAAGCGCTTGTGGCAGGCGCATCCGGAATGGGTCAACGAGGTCTGGTTCGCCGACGTTCCTCCCCGGGATGTCGATACAGAGAGCGACGTTGCCGAGCTGAGACCACGGCATTCTGCGTGAACGGCGGGTCTGTGAGTGTTTAGAGTCGAGATGGCTAGGGACTAGCGAGGGAGAAGCGAGAGAATGGCCCGGATCGATCAGGTTGCTGGTATCGATCACAAGCAAGCAACGAAGCTGCGCAAGGCGGGGGTGAGAACCAGCAAGAGGCTCATCGAAGAGGCGGCAACGCGTCGCGGCCGCACCCAACTCGCCAAGGAGACCGGTATCAGCGCCAAGGACTTACAGGGTTGGGTGCACCACGCCGACCTACTCAGAGTGAAGGGCGTGGGCGGAGAGTACGCAGCCCTACTGGTCGAAGCCGGAGTGGACACACTGCGAGACCTTCGACGCCGCAATCCCACCGCCTTGCTTGCCAAGATCATCGGTCTCAACGGAGCAAACCGCGTCGTGGAGAGGCTCCCGACCGAGGGCATGGTCGAGAACTGGATCGAATCTGCCGGATCCTTGGACCCGTCGATTTCGTAATGAAGTAGTAAGTAGCAGGTAGTAGGTCCCTGGCAAGGCAGCGCCTTCCGCCGGGGACTGTTGTTGTCTTACCCGCGGAAGTACTTACTACTTACTACTTACTGCCTACTGCTTGAAAAGAACGCGCCGGGCCGCCTTAGCGACGGTCCCGGCGCGGATCTTGATTACTTACTCAGGAGGCTTTGGCCGTTGAGCTCTTCTTGGCGGCGGGCTTCTTCGCTGCCGGCTTCTTGGTGGCCGTTGTCTTGGCGGCGGGCTTCTTGGCTGCCGGCTTCTTGGCTGCAGTTGTCTTGACGGGCTCAGCCTTCTCTTCCGGACGGAACGAATGACGCCAGGTGTCGAGCATGTCCTCCAGCTGATCTCTCAGCTTGCTGACTTGCTCCTTCGCCTGATCGAGATCCATCTTCTGTGAGATTTCCTCGACGACGGCGCCATCGCTGATGCGCGACACCATCTTCTCGCCCTCGGTCGCCCAGTTGTTCATAGCCTTCTCGGCGGCTTCGGTGTAGGTAGTTGCACCCTTGTTGACTTTCGCCCTCAGGGCGCCCACTTGATCGCCCACCTTCCTGGCGGCGACAACCGGGGCACCTACTGCGGCGTACAGGACGTTCTTGGCCTGCATTTCCATCACTCCTCTTGTTCGGTGGCAGCTGATCCGTTGGATTGGACCAGCGCTTTGTACATGTCGAGTAGCACGTCTTTCTGTTCGATGTTGAGACGTTCGTCCGCCTCTATCGCCTCGAAAACCGTTGCCGGGGGAAGGTCCTCGTCGATCAGGCCGGCCTTCGCATACAGCGAGCTGGCTGAGATCTCGAGGGCCCGCGACAGATTCTTGAGGATCTCGGCGGAGGGCTTCCTGATGCCTCGCTCAATCTGGCTCAGGTAGGGATTCGAGATCCCCGCTATGTCGGCCAGCTTGCGAAGCGACAGATTCGCCCGTTCCCGCTGATGGCGGATGAATCCGCCCAGATCGGTATGCTTGCTCTCGTTCACTACATGCTAGCTTACAGCAAGCTGCTAGCAATTGCAAGCACAATGCTTGCTGGGAGTTGCGTGCTTCACTGACCGGGTTGAAGAGGCTCTTTTCGCCCCTCGGACGACTCAATGGGTTGCGGAACACTCCTCATCACGGCCCCGCTGGTCAGTCTCCTGTTGAACAGACTCAGCGAGGAAAGAGCGCGGGCTCGGTCTCTTCTTC
>JARRLJ010000606.1:0-6064 GCA_037387025.1 Gemmatimonadales bacterium | reverse complement strand
CTCGGATGACGCGGATCACGAGCAGCACCTGACTTCCGGGAAAGATGATACTCACGTAAGTAGGCAAGATTGCCAGTAGGTCGACAACACCAAAGAAACTGCGCGCATATTTGAAAGGGTTCCTGGCGCATGAGAGGCGGAGGATGTACTCAATCGTGAAGAGAGCGGTGAACACCCACTCCAACAGGTACAGGGTTGTGCCGTAGGTTGCGTGGATGGAGGCTACTGAGTCGAGAATCACAGCCATCACGCTCAGCAGGATGGTCCCGATCAACACCACGTCGAATAGCTTGCCGCCAGGCGTCTCGTGTTCGAAGATGGTAACGTAGAGCGCGTCTCTCCACTCTGCTCGGTTGATCGGTGCCGTCATCGTCCAATTTCGATTGAGGTTATTCGGTTTGACCGCCCTGGAAACGCCGGCTGTAAGAAAGCTGCTGGCAGGCCGATGGGGAGATGCTATAGCTTGGGGCGGGTCTCCGCAAATCAGGTGCTGAAGCTGGCTTCGTCGGGCCGCCGCAGCCGATTAGTAGTTGCGCAGCGCGATGAGAGACTCCTCCGACTGTAGGTCCGCGCTCACGGATTGAAGTCTTTGATCCGCATAGGATTCCAGGTGCTTTGACAGGAGCATGCGCTTCAGACCTCCGATCTCCGAGTCGAACAGCAATCGACCGACGGTGATCAACACGGAGGTTGGAGTTTCACTGGTTGGCTCTTCGGCCATGTGCATCAGTCTGAGAGACGCCTGCAGGTAGTGGCTTGCGTATAACAGCTTGAAGGCGGCCCAGGCCTGGTGGCTATCTGGTTGGTACGCTGCTGATCTGCAGTGATCTGTTAGGGAAGGGCGTCTCCTGTGTGTTGTCGGACAGGTGGCTCGCGACGAGCGAGGTGAGTCGTTCCGATCACTACTATGGCAGCTCCAATCCATGTCCAGGTGTCGGGAAATTCGGCGAAGACTACGAGGCCAATGAGAGCTGCCCACACCATGCGCATGAACATAACTGGCTCGACGAGACTGACGTCGGCGAGCTTATATGCCTTGATGAAGAGCAAGTGACCAGTCGTTCCCAGGGCACCGATAATCGCCAGCAGACCCAGCTGTGGCGGCGTAGGCCAGACCCATACGAAAAGTGCGGGAACCAGCGTGATCGGCATCATGAGGAAGGTCAAGTACGCCACGATTGCGGCGGTGCCCTCCGTGAGCGACAAGCTTTTCGCTATCAGCTTCGATGCGGATACGCAAACCGAAGCGATCAGTACGAGCCAGGTTGCCAGCCCGACCTCGGTGAAGCCGGGGCGGATGATCACCAAGGCTCCGAGTGCCGCAATGCCAATTCCCAACGACCGCCGTCGTGTGATTCGCTCGCCGAACAACCACACAGCTCCGAGGGCGACGAATATTGGGCCGGCTAGAGCCAGCGACGTGGCGTTCGCGACGGGCATAATACTCAGTGCGGCAAACCATGCGACCATCGATAATGCGTTGACGACCGCGCGAACCAAGTGCTTGCCCAGATTCGCAGTGTGAAGCGATCCCATGCCGACCGTCGCGAACCAAGGCACCAGGAACAGAATTCCAAACAGGGTACGGAAGAACGCCACCTGAAACGGATGAATATCACTTGTGACGTAGCGGATGGCATTGTGCATCGAGGCAAAGGATGCGCTTGCAACGACGGCGAGGAAAACGCCGCGCAGATCAGGTGGCAGCCGCCCCGCCACTCAGCTGCCCGGCGTTGCTTGAACGGTGGGTTCGGCCATCTGGTACGTTAGCTGGCCGTCGGGGTTGAGCGGTTGCCGTCGGTTGAAGACGAATGGCTCCAGGTCGGTTCGTACTCGAGTCACGGGATATCCGGTCAACTCGGTGAATTCACGTACGCCAAACTGGGCGGTGTCCGATGCACTCCCTACAAAGCTACCGAGGACGATTGGGCTTCGATCACGAGGCAGATCGCGCACCGTTTCCAAAGTCAGGATGGTCGCGGCCTTGTGGTGCGCGTGGAAGTTCTGGATGGGGAGATGCACCAGAACGTAATCGTACTTCACTCGTGTCATGATCTGACTCAGACGTGAGCGGATCGCATCGGCATCCCAGACATGACTCAATACGGTGTCGGTATTCTCGGTGTATTGGTGATCGAGTTGATCGAGAAAGAAGTAGTTGCGGATTCCTACTATCTTTCCTCCCTCCATCAACTCTCTCTTCCGTATTGCCGGCAAGTATTGGCGAGCCACGGTCTCGTCCGTGAGCTTGACACCGTAGATGGGTTCGGCAAGCTGTGAGTAGCGGAAGCCTCCGCTGCCGTCTGTTATCAGCGCTAGATCTACGGATCCTTTGAGGGTGCGGGTGACTTTGTAGACGGTACCTGCGAACATTGCATCGTCGTCGGGATGGGCGACCACTATCAGGACGGTTGGTGCCGTGTCGTCCTGCGTCATCGCACGCGAAGGCGATGCCGCGAGGAATGCAATCGCGATAAGAGCCAGCAATGGAGAGTTCTGTAGTGTCTTCGCTGCTCCGCTCATGGACATCTCCGGTGTGGTGAAGGTGCGCGTATCATAGCTCGGTTATGACCGGTGGGGGAGGGTTTGAGGCTTACCGGTCTTCCGGAACTTCGTTTCAGACTGCAGAATACTTGAATCATCCCGGATGGTCGTGTTGGGCCATCTGTGAGAAAAGTTCTCGCGCATGTCCGTCAATTGAGGTGCACCAAGTGACCGCAGGGCAAGTCAAAGGCTGGGCTCGTGTGTGGGCCAGTATCCGGCCGCCCCATTCCAGGAGTTTGAGAGCTGGGGCGTGGTATCCGGTGGTGGCTGACGATTGCGAAGACCGGGTGTCGGTACTATTGGGCGAGGCACGTGTCGAGGTACCGCGGCGGGTAGTGGAGGTACGCCAAAGGAGGCCGAATCGGTTCACTGTCGTGCATCGTATCGGATATCAGGTGAGCGCCGCCCGACGATCCCTCCACAAGCTAGGCGATATTCGGTGTGCCCGAGCTGCCAATGGCGGTTTGGGCTGGTCGGCGAGCCGGAGCGAAAGAGTTGCCCCAATTGCGGTCACGAGGGGGAAGTGGCGTGGTGGGAGACGGTGTGACCGCGACGGCAGTCGGTTGACGCAGCGTTGACGGCGGCGAGCGAGTATCTGCCAGAGCCGAACCTGTAGTATGGCAACACGGCGCTGGAGGTTCGCCATGTCATTGACTCCTACAACATCCCTACCGGTATGGTCCGGAAGCGGATTTGCTGGCTTCTTCAGACGCAGATGTTACAGAGGTCCCGCTGAGCTGGCGGTTGCGAAGGGGCACGTCGGCCTCGGGGCGGTTCTCAAAGATCGGTATGCGGTGATGCGTCCGCTTGGGGCCGGCGGAATGGCCACGGTGTATCTTGCTGAAGACTTGATGTATCAGAGACGCGTGGCCATCAAGGTCCTACATCCTGAACTCTCGGTCACTATCGCGGCAAACCGCTTCTTGCGAGAGATAAGACTGACCGCCAAGCTGCAACATCCGCATATCCTCACCTTGATCGATTCAGGGGATATCGACGGCATCCTATACTACGTTATGCCCTACGTGGACGGTGTCTCGTTGCGCAAGAAGCTGAGTGATCGTCAGCTTATGCCGTTAGAGGAGGTAATCCACACGGCGAGTCGGCTTGCGTCAGCGCTGGACCATGCGCATAGACGAGGAGTGATCCACCGCGATATCAAGCCCGAGAACATCTTGTTTCAGGATGGTCACCCGATCCTTGCGGACTTCGGTGTTGCGCTCGCGGTAGGATCGGCCACGGAGGAGCAGCTTACGAAGTCAGGCTTGGCTGTCGGGACACCTGCCTACATGAGTCCCGATCTTGCACAGAGCGCTGGCAAGGCAGCCGGTCGATAGGCACGCGTCCGCGGCTGAACTGAAATCCGACCTCGAGGCCACTTTGATCGTGGCGCAGCGTCCACGCCGATCGCCCATGCGGTGGTTACATAGAATCATGTAGCCGCGTCAGTAGTCCGAAATCCCTTCCTCAACTGGCAAGTCGGTGAGAATCGATCATCTTTGTGTCGAAGGAGAACGAAGATGATCAACAAAGATGGATCCATCAGCCGTCGAACATTTCTCGGCACTGCCGCGACGTGCAGTGCACATCTGATGTTCTTGGCAAACGGGGGCACGTCATGGGCGACCTTGCCCTTTTCCCAGGGCCCGGCAGGTCGTGTGCCGGCGCAGGAACCATGGGGCCGATTGGAACAGATTGGCGATGGGCTGTGGGCGCTGATCTCGACGCCACTTGAAGACCGCACCACGTTGTGCAACGGCGGGATCATTGCCGGTACCGCTGGAACGCTGGTAGTTGAGAGCTATGCCTCGCCGAGGGGCGCGACGTGGATGGCAGAGCGGGCCCGTGACCTGACGGGGAAGTGGCCGAGCCACGTAGTGCTGACTCACTTTCACGGAGATCACACTGGCGGCATCGAAGGATTTGGGGTGAGTCGGACGCCCCATATTCTGGCTACCGAGACAACGAGACGTTTGGTGGTGGAACAGGACGCACAGCATGAGGTGAGCGAGTTGCGTCGCAAGATGATCGCTGACGTTACGATCCTAAATCCGGAGTCGGTTACGGACATTGACCTGGGGGACCGCACGGTACACATAGTCCCCCGAGAAGGACACACTCCATCCGACGTGTCGATCGAGTTGGAAGAGCCTAGCGTTGTGTGGTGTGGTGATCTGGTGTGGAATCACATGTTCCCCAACTATAGAGATGCCATTCCATCCTTGTTGTCTCAATCTGTACGTGCGCTAACCCGGTCAGGCAGAACGGTGTACGTGCCGGGTCATGGGTCTCTGGCTGACCAGGCGGATCTGGATCGATACATCCAGGTAATCGACCAGGTGGAGATGGCTGCGCGCCGCGCCGTCGAGCGGGGAGCCTCAGCGGCGGAGGCGGCAAAAGAGTTCGGACTGCCGGCCTCTTTGGGCGAATGGATGATGTTCTCGCCACGGTATCATGAGGTGGCATTGAGTGCGTGGGAGCGGGAACTCAAGGGTCAATAGCGTGGATCGAGGTGCCCTGTGAGGGAGAATCGACGGAATAGTGCTTGTCCCGTGGCACTTGGGTCTTAGTTTAGAGTTGACGGGCGGTCTGGGACCCTGAAACGCCGCGAGCGGAGGTGGGAGTAGTGGACGTAGCCACTCTCAAGGAACAGGCACGCGGGCTGGAGCAAAAGGGCAAGATCGCCGATGCCCTCACCATCTACCGTAAGATCCTCGCCCACCTCGAAGGTAGCTCAGCCATACTGCGCGAGCTGCCCCTCTATGTCAAAGCCGGAGATCTCAATCTCAAACTCGGAGACGAGAAGACCGCGATAGCGATGTACGAACGTGCGGCCAAGCGTTACGCGGCATATGGCTCCGGGAAGAGCGTCATAGCACTCTGCAAGAAGATACTCCGAGTCGACGCAACGAGATCCCATGAATACTTGGGACTAGCTAGCCGGATGATCGAGCGTGGTCACCTAGGAGAGGCAAGTAAGGTATTGGCCGGCTACGCGGATCACACAAAGCTGAGCAAGGCCAAGGGCGTGTTGGAGCAATTGATTGATCGTCCCGACAGTGAAGTGAGGCCAGTTCTGGAACTCATGCTGGAAGTTGCGGGGCGCAGCGAAAAAGAGCGAGTGGAATCGGCAGAAGTGGGTAGCCTCCGTGCTCCAAGGCCAGATGATATGGTACCTGTGATAAAATCCGAGCCGATTGAGGAAGGTCCCGCTGCCGCGACAAAGGCACCTGCTGTGAAACCAGTTGGCGAGCCTGACATAGGCGAAGAAGAGCGACTCGCAGTAGACCATGCCAGCGCCTCGCTCGATGATAGCGGATCAAGACCGGCAGTGAGCTCTGAGCCTCCCGCGGTGAGGAGCAGCGACCAACTGGCCGTGGACCACGCCAGTGCCTCGCTCGATGACAGCGGCTCAAGGCCTGCGGTCAGCCAAGAGCCTCCAGCAGCGAGTAGCGGCGGCGAACTGGCCGTGGACCACGCCAGTGCCTCGCTCGATGACAGCGGCTCGAGGCCTGCCATC
>JARRLJ010000605.1:0-4604 GCA_037387025.1 Gemmatimonadales bacterium | reverse complement strand
CTTTCGAGGACTATGTACGCCATACCTACGACTTGCCGGTCCGTTTCGTAGAACAGAAGGTCCAAGATGGAACCGCCGGCGCCGTCAACTTGGCGCGCCCGTACGTGGACGGACCGGTGATGATCATCTTTGTTGACACCGTCTTCGATGCCGATCTGTCTTTAGTGCAAAGTGTGCAAGCGGATGGCATTATCTGGGCGAAAGAGGTGGAAGACTATGAGCGGTTTGGAGTGGTGGTCACTGATGCGCAAGGATATATGGAGCGAATCGTCGAGAAACCCGCCGAGCCGATATCGCGACTGGCGAACATTGGACTGTACTACGTTTCTGATTGGCAGGTGCTGTTTGAGGGGATCGAGCGGACACTGGCGGGACCAAAATCGAAGGGCGAATGGTTCTTGACTGACGCGTTTCAATACATGATCGACAAGGGAAGAAAGCTGTATACCGCCGAAGTTGAAGGCTGGTACGATTGCGGGAAAGTGGAGACCTTACTCGACACGAATTCGCACTTGCTTCGATTGATACATTTGGTCCGACCGTACAATCGAATCCGGTACCGTCGTAAAGTCGAGTGTCATCCGGCACACGATAGTAGGCCGGGGCGCCGAGATCATTAGCTCGCAGATAGACCGTTCACTTGTTGGCGATAGTGCGAAGGTACGGGGCAGCTCGTACACTCGGATGATAGTGGCGTCTGATGAGGTGGCGGACGCGCCGTGATTGACGTGGCACCCCAAACGAGCTGGGCACCAATGATGTACGTCAGGAGGTAAGAAGGAATGAGTACCGAAGTAGATCGCCGTGGCTTCGTCAAGACGGCAGTATCGGCTGTGGCGGCAACGGCTGCTGCGACGTCCAGACCGGACTCACTGAAAGCTGGTGCTCCCGCGGTAATGACCCAGGGAGCAGTGCAGCCGGTTGTGATTTCTGATATTAGCGGGATCAGATACAAGAACGGTGGACCTCTCAGTGCTGTCGAGAAAGCATACCAGATGATGGCGCAAGGTGCCGATGTACTGGATGCACTAATAGCTGGCGTGAACATTCCGGAGCTAGATCCGGAGGAACAAGGAATCGGCTACGGTGGGTTACCCAACGCGGAAGGAGTTGTGCAACTGGACTCGTGCTGTATTCATGGGCCAAAGAAGTGGGCCGGCGGCGTGGCCGCTCTGGAGGGCGTACGGACACCTTCCCTAGTTGCGCAGGCGGTGATGGAATACACTGATCATCATCTCCTGGTTGGCAAAGGTGCGCAGGATTTCGCGAAGAACATGGGCTTTGAAGTCGAAGCAGACCTGAACACGGAGAAGTCACGAGAACTCTGGCTGGAGTGGAAGCGTCGCGTCGACCCTTCCCATTATCTGGATCCCAAGAAGCGGTCGCAACTGGGCTATGAAGCAGGATTGCAGATGCTCCGGGAAGGACTCATAGAGGAGAGTCACCTTTGGGGTACGATCAACTGTAACGGGATCAATGCAGCCGGTGAGATCTGCGGTGTTACTACCACGAGCGGTTTGGCATGGAAGATACCGGGACGCACTGGGGATTCTCCCATCCTCGGTGCAGGTCTGTACGTGGATGGGGACATCGGCGCGGCCGGCTCCACTGGTAGAGGCGAGGCCAATCTGTTCAATCTCAGTTCGTATCTCGTAGTCGAGAGCATGCGGCGTGGTATGCACCCTAAGGACGCCGGGATAGAAGCACTGCAGCGAATCAGGTCCAATACTGTCGAACAGCGCCTTCTGAATGAGCGCGGCCTGCCAAATTTCAACGTGCGTTTCTTTGTGCTCAATGCTCGAGGCGAGTACGCCGGTGTTTCCATGTATCTGTCCGGCGAAACCACCTACGCAGTGTGTACCGAAAGTGGGGCGGAGGAACGCCCACTGGAGGGGCTGTTGCCGGGTACTCCTACGGACTGAAGAATCGGAGCCCGGGCTCCACTGTGGCGCTGTGTTCGACCGGCTGAGATGGAGGACGATTCTGAGTGACTGAGGAACACGGGGCTGGCGGAGAGCACAACAAGGCCATCAAGCCAGCCTTGTGTGACTTCCGGAGTAGGCTTCGCACACTGCGCGAAATCTACGAAGGTATCTACATTGCGCCACACCGCGCGGCGATTCACAGGGAGTACCTCCATCAGAGAGACCTCTTCCTGCTAATGGGGTTTGCGGACCTACTTGGTGTTCCCAATCCTGTGTCCTTCTACACGCTGGAACTCTATCCTGATCTGATCGACCATTTCCACGAGTGGCATTTGCGGATGGGCATGCGACAGGCTCCTGACGGGGGATTCAGGTGCTGCTGAATTGAGGTGTTTACTATCGCGGAACAGCCCTTGGTAGAGAGCGCTTCTCAACTGCTGCACCGGCGGCTCGTGTTTTTCGGTGGCAAGGGTGGCACGGGCAAGACAACGCTTGCCGCTGCATTCGCACTCCAATCAGCGGACGACGGGAAGCGTACACTGCTGGTTTCTACCGACACGGCGCATTCTACTAGCGACATACTTGAGGCCGAGCTTGGTCCGGAACCGAGTTTGGTAAGTGCCACATGCTGGGCGCTCGAGATAGACCCCGAGCAGGAAACAGCAAGGTACATTGTCTCTGGAACATTCGATCGAATTGTGTTCGACACTGCACCAACGGGTCAAACGCTTAGGTTGCTGTCGCTCCCCGAGCTAATGAGTGCATGGATCGGCGGGTTGATTAGTAGCCGCAAGAAGGTGAATTCACTGTCTCGGATGTGGCGCAAGGTCGCAGGTGCAGCTGCGGGGGACGAGCCAAGCGGTGCTGATCCCGTTCTCGAAGCTCTCGAGGATCGCCAGAAGCGATTCCACCACACTCGACAACTGCTGACTGACAGTGGGGAGACGGCCTTTGTGTTCGTGGTAACACCGGAGAGGCTACCGATTGCGGAGACCGAGAAGGCGGTCACGACTCTTGTGAAGTATCGGATACCAGTGGGAGCTGTATTCGTCAATCGTGTCCTACCACCGGATGCAGAGAGTGACTTTCTGGATCGTCGAAGAGAGAGAGAAACGGTGAGCCTGGAGCGCATCCAGCAGGGGCTCGAGGCGCATCCGATCTACATAGTACGGTTGCGGGATGGTGATGTGGTTGGGGTCGACTCCCTCATGCAGCTAGGCGCTGAGATGCTCCAGTTGCGAAGCGAGGAATAGGTCTGTTAAGGTAGCGAAATCAACAGGAGAGCAAACCCGTGAGTTCGATCGTACTGCTAATCGTGGGACTGTCCGCGTTCCTGACGGGCTACCGGTTCTACTCCAAGTTCATAGCCCAGCGTATCTACCAGCTCGATCCAGAGTTCAAGACTCCCGCGCACGAGTTTGAGGATGGCGTGGACTTCGTGCCCACTAATAAGCACGTCCTGTTTGGTCACCATTTCACTTCAGTTGCCGGAGCGGCGCCCATAGTCGGGCCTGCCATCGCTGTAATTTGGGGCTGGCTGCCGGCCTTTCTCTGGGTAGTGATCGGTACGATCTTCGCCGGAGCCGTGCACGATTTTGGAACCCTGTGGATCTCGACCAGACATAGGGCTAACTCCATCGGGACGCTTGCGGAGACGTTGGTGGGTGGGAGGGCGCGCGTTCTGTTCCTGCTGATAATTTTCTTCCTGTTGTCGCTAGTGAACGCTGTCTTCGCCGTCGTAATAGCCAACAGATTTATAGGAAGCCCTGGAGCAGTAGTACCCGTTTGGGGCACGTTGATCATTGCCGTTGTGGTGGGCATCCTCATCTATCGAACACGCGTTGGAATCCTCTGGCCGTCCATTGGGGCCCTGTTGCTCATATACGTCCTCATTTGGCTGGGGCAATACCTGCCGTTCGAGCTGCCGGATATGTTCGGATTCAGTGCTACGCAGGCTCAGATAGCTGCCGCGCAAGGCGATCTGTCTACTGCTGCGGCCGCAGCAAGAATAGATGGTGTCCGTGCCGGATGGATCATGATCCTATTCGTGTATGCGTTCTTCGCGAGTGTGCTGCCAGTGTGGCTGTTGCTGCAGCCACGTGATTACATCAACAGCCACCAACTGTTTGTTGCGCTGGGTATCATTTCGTTGGGAGTCTTGATCACAAACCCAGAAGTGATCGCCCCTGCAGTGAACCACAACCTACCAGCTGATGCCCCAAGCTGGTTCCCACTCCTGTTCATTACCATTGCGTGCGGCGCTATCAGTGGATTTCACGGATTGGTGGCATCAGGAACGTCATCCAAACAGCTGAACAAGGAGACCGACGCTCGGTATGTTGGTTACGGCGGAATGCTAGGAGAAGGAACCCTGGCGGTGACGTCGATACTTGCGACGACCGCCGGCTTTGCAGTGTTCGTAGGAGTCGATGGCTGGCATCAGCATTACGGATCGTGGGCGAGTGCGTCCGCTGGTGCAACAACAGCGTTCGTGAACGGTGTTGGTGTAATTGCGGAAGGCGTTGGACTCCCTCATCAGGTGGCCGTGATATTCGCGGCCGTGGTAGTGATCCGCGTTGCCGCGACAACGATGGACACGGGGATGAGGCTGCAGCGGTACATTATCGCCGAGCGGGGAGCCCAGTCTCGGGTGAAGATCGTACAGGATAGATGGGTCGC
>JARRLJ010000604.1:2369-5188 GCA_037387025.1 Gemmatimonadales bacterium | reverse complement strand
GGCTGGAACTTCAAATTCAAGGCCGGAGAGAAAGAGCTGGCGCACGTGCAGAAGAAGTGGGCGGGCGTGGGTAAGGAATTCTTCACGAGCGCAGACAACTACATGCTGGAGATCTCCGCTGAGGTTCCGCCCGACAGTAAGTTGCGGCAACTGATATTAGCAGCTGTCATGTGCATTGACATGGTACTGAAGGAATAGTAGGAACGGTGGACAGAGGTATCTGCGTCGCGTAATCTGGAAATCGATCTGGATCTTGCGCGATTAGATGAATACGTTAAGGCCGTGTAGCAGCTACTGACGTCCTATGATGCGCTCGCCGGCGGCGCCAAGGTCGGATGCGCGTTGTTTGAACCCCTCTATTACACCCGGCCCAACCTTGACATGGAATCGAACGCTCTCATAACGAACGACGCGGTTGTACTCGGCTTGCTAGCTGCGACGTTGGGACTAATATTCTACACTACCAGCAGCAGCCACCCCGGCTGGCGCAAGTTCTACAAGTACGTTCCCTCCCTGCTGCTCTGCTACTTCATCCCATCGCTTTACAACACGTTCGGATTGGTGGACGCAGAACACTCACGACTGTATTTCATGGCATCTCGTTTCCTGTTGCCAGCGACGTTGGTCCTGCTGACGCTGAGCATAGATTTGAAAGCCATTGTTAGGCTTGGTCCCAAAGCCTTGATCATGTTCTTTACCGGCACCGTCGGGATCCTGGTGGGCGGTCCGCTGGCGATTCTCCTGTTCAGCGTCATCAGTCCCGAAACGGTGGGTGGGCAAGGTCCCGATGCCGTCTGGCGAGGGCTCACCACTGTTGCCGGGACTTGGATCGGAGGCGGAGCCAACCAGGCCGCAATGAAGGAGATCTTCGACGTGGGCGACGAGGTGTTCTCGGCGATGGTGGCTGTCGATGTGCTTGTGGCCAATGTTTGGATGGCCGTCCTCCTCTACATGGCCGCCGAGTCCAAGATCATCGATGCCAGTTTGGGCGCAGACACGACGGCTCTGGAGGAACTGAAGCGTCGCGTCTCGGAGTTTCAGGAAAAGATAGCACGCGTCGCGAGCTTGGCAGACTACATGCTGATTGCCGGCGTGGGTTTTGGAGTAATGGGTTTCGCTCATCTGGTCGCTGATGGCTTAGCTCCATGGATCGAGCGTACCGCACCTCATCTCGAGCGGTTCAGCCTTACCAGTTCCTTCTTCTGGATAATCGTCATTGCGACCACCGCTGGGTTACTGTTGTCATTTACACGCGTCCGTGACCTGGAAGGAGCCGGTGCGTCCAAGGTGGGATCGTTGATGCTCTACTTTCTGGTGGCAACCATTGGGATGGGTATGGACATAACAGCGGTTGTTGAACGTCCCGGCATATTCGCGGTTGGGGCTGTCTGGATGGGGTTCCACGCCACGTTATTGCTGATTGTCGGACGCGTGATCAAAGCACCAACATTCTACCTGGCCGTCGGGAGCCAAGCGAACGTAGGAGGAGCGGCTTCGGCTCCGGTGGTCGCTTCCGCGTTTCACCCCAGTCTGGCACCGGTAGGAGTGTTGCTGGCAGTGCTAGGGTATGCGCTTGGCACCTACGGTGCCTGGTTATGTGGACAATTGATGAGAGTGGTAGCTCCTTAGAGCAGCCCTCGTATCACTGAGGTGCTTAGCCCGCCGTAGAGTAGAGGCCGACGGCGACCGCCACTTGCTGACCGGGCCCGCTGTAGGTCAAGCGTGGTCTCTGAGTATAAATTTCAGTGTACCTGGCCCAACCCATCTGGAGGAACCATGGGTATCTGGAGCTGTTTCCTGGAGTTGCTTCAGTCCGGTCTTTTCACGGCGACTCAGTTATGTGGTGGGAACCTGGGGTGGGGAATCCTCCTCTTTTCGCTCACCGTGCGCCTGGCAGTACTGCCGCTCACGTATTCGCTAGCCCGGCGTGCGCGTGCGCGACAGCTACGTGTGAAAAAACTCGCGCCAGCCGTGGAGCGACTGCGCAAGCGTCATCAAGAGGATCCAGCGCGCCTGATTGCAGAAACCGCAAGGCTTTACAGACACCACGGCGTTAGCCCGGTGGACGGACGTAGCATTCTAGGTGCGATTATTCAAATTCCTTTCTTTTCCTCTGGATCGCAAATGTTTCAAGGGCCGATGCGCTCCTAGCAGTGTCTGTATCCGGCTTGACCTACGCTATTACGCTTTTGAACCCAAGTCTATCGCAGCAGCCCCAGTGGTTGTTGATCGTTTCGGCCGTCGTCCCTTTGCTCATCCTTCTCAAGCTCAGTGCCGGGCTCGGGATTTACTGGGCTGCGTCGAGCGCGGTCTCGGGAGTCCAGTCCATCCTGGTACGGCGTGCGCGGATCGCGTAATAGGCCAGACTCGATCCGACCGGCTGCGCACACACATCAAAGATCGTGAGTGATCAGCCAACTACTTCTTGGGCGAGGAGGTGAAGCAGATGAGCGAGGCTGCCGCCAACTGGTTCGAAGACGAAGGCCTCTGGAGCAATACGTATCGGTTCATGTTTCCGGCGAGCAGCTTCGACCAAGCGATCCAACATGCTGACCAGATCACAGACCTGAGCGGCTTTCACGGTGGGGCACTACTGGATCTGTGTTGTGGCCCAGGTAGGTATGCGGTGCCACTCGCCTTGCGGGGTTTCAGTGTGACCGGCGTCGACAGAACATCGTTCCTATTGGACAAGGCGCGCGAGTATGCAGTCGAGAAAGGCGCAGCCATTGAGTGGGTTCTGGAAGACATGCGGCGTTTCATACGAGCAGAGTCGTTCGATCTGGCGATCAACATGTTCACGTCGTTTGGCTACTTCGACG
>JARRLJ010000604.1:0-2241 GCA_037387025.1 Gemmatimonadales bacterium | reverse complement strand
TCCAGGACGATAGTCTGATCGTCCAGCGCCGGCAGGTGACTGACGACTGGAGCCGCATGGAAAACGAGTGGCTACTCATAAAAGATGCGTCAATGAAAACGCTGCGGCTGAGACACTGGATCTACTCGGGGAGGGAACTGCGGGAGATGCTGGAAGCTGCCGGCTTTTCGTCAGTGACGATTCACGGGGATCTAGATAGTGCACCGTATGACCAGCTAGCAAACCGGTTGGTTGCAGTTGCCAGGAAGCTTTAGGTGTGGAGGTGTACCGCCATGGACAGTCCCATGAACAAGGTAAATCTGCTGCAAAAATTCGCTCTCTTCTCGGACCATTGGCATCCGCGTGTCGTGGGGGAGCTGAACGGCCAGTTAGTCAAGCTGGCGAAGCTCCAGGGGGAATTCGTTTGGCACCAACATGAGCTTGAAGACGAGTTGTTTCTAGTGGTCAAAGGGAGCCTCACTATCAGGCTACGGGATCGGGACGTGGACCTGCAGGAAGGGGAATTCTTTGTCGTCCCGAAGGGCGTGGAGCATCAGCCGATTGCAGAGGAAGAAGCCCATGTGTTGCTGTTCGAACCGACATCAACTGTGAATACCGGGAATGCGGAGAGCGACCGAACCATCGCAGACCTCGAGTGGATTTGAAGCGGTACTCGAGCTGTTGACCGGATCGAAGCAGCCCCGGTGACGCCACGCGTGACGATTCTCAAGGCTGGGTCAACTCATGCGGAGATTGTCGGAGAACATGGGGATTTCGAGGATTGGGTTGCGACCGGACTCGGCCTTACGCGCTCGTCAGTCGAGGTGATCGATCTGCAAGGGGATGGAAGACTAGATGGCCGAATTGCGGAGGCCATAGTCATCACGGGTGCACACGAGCACGTAACGGACGGTCAACCTTGGGTGAGAACGGCCGCCGTGTGGATCCATCGAATGATCAGCAAGAATGTGCCTGTATTAGGGATATGTTACGGCCACCAGCTACTAGCACACAGCCTGGGCGGGAAGGTAGACTTCCATCCTGGAGGCAGGGAGGTGGGAACGGTCCCGGTGAGACTTCTTCCCGAAGCGGAGGACGATCCGCTGCTCGGTAGTTTGCCGTCTGTCTTCCGAGCGCACTGCTCGCACGCCCAGTCTGTGCTCGAGCTTCCGGAGGGAGCACTGCGACTAGCGACTAGCGAGTTCGAAGCCACCCAGGCGTTTCGGTTCGGGTCGTCAGTATGGGGTGTGCAGTTTCATCCGGAGTTCACGGAAGCGGTCATGGTTCGATACATAGAGAGACAAAGGAGCGAAATGGCCAAACAAGGGATGAATGCAGAGCAGTTGATTGCCGAGGTGACTTGGTCACCGGCTTCAGTTGTGCTTGAACGGTTCGCTAGGCTGACAACGGGGGTCTGACGCGCCTTGAGACCGTCAAAGAAGCGAGTGTATGTCTGGGGGTGATGACTCAGTGAAATGAGAATGAGGAGGAACCTGTGATTCGGCTCTACGACAATTACAGCGGTGTCGAGATCGGTGCTGTTACGAACGATCAATTGCAGTTTCTTATAGATCAGCTAGAGGAAGAGTCCACGAGAGACCAGGACTATTACATAGACCAGGCTACACTTGAGATGTTTGTGGATGCAGGAATCGATGAGGGCCTACTCGAACTCCTACGAGGGGCACTGGGGGACCGCGACGGGATGGAGATTCGATGGCAAAAGGAGTCATAAATGGTTAAAGCTTCGGGAGGCGTCTGTATCGTATGTAGTCGGAACTCGGACCAAGCGCCTCTGATACCTGTTGAGTACAGAGGCTCCGAAATTCGAATCTGCCCGCAGCACTTGCCCATTCTGATCCATGATCCGACGCAGCTAGTAGGGAAACTTCCCGGGGCTGAGACCCTAGAGCCGGCTGATCACCATGATTGACGGCTGGAAGGTGAGATTGGCTTGAAGGTCAGCCACATAATAGGGTTGCTGCTGTGGCGTGGTGGTCTAGTAACGGTTGCCGCGGTGCTGTTGTATGAGTCGGTGAGTTGGCTCCTGCGGTTCGTAGATCTTCCAGTTCAGCTTGGGGTAGGCGTCGGACTCGTGGGAACCGGCGTTCTGCTTGAGCTCGCTTCTCTGATAGCCGAGCGGGTTAGAGCGTACCGTGCCGAAGGAGAGAGCCTGCGTGATTAGACTAGTGAGAATACTGGGTGTTCTCACTAGCCGAATCACGCAGGCTCTCACCTTCGGTACGGTCCTCTCTAACCCGC
>JARRLJ010000603.1:0-4133 GCA_037387025.1 Gemmatimonadales bacterium | reverse complement strand
CCTCACGGGGGTGCATATTGGAACTTATGGAGCTAATAGGGATGACGCCGCGTCGCTGTCCACTCTAGTGGAACAACTGGTGACTGCGGTGCCACGTGTGAGGTTCCGGCTCTCGTCCATCGAAGCGACCGAGATCGATGATCGCCTCGAGGAGATCATGGTGGGGAACCCGGATCGCCTTGCGCCGCACATCCACGCGCCGCTCCAATCGGGCAGTGACCGACTGTTGAAGCGAATGGGACGTCATTGGTACAGAGCCCGGACGTACCGCCGGAGACTCGAGTCGCTGGCGGCGAAACTGCCTCGATTCGGCCTGGGTGCGGATGTAATGGTGGGATTCCCTGGAGAAACACATGCTGATTTCTCGTCTACCTTTGATTTGTTACAGGATCTCCCGGTTACCTATTTGCACGTCTTTTCCTATTCCGAGCGGGCGGGAACGGCAGCGACCAGGCTAGGTTCTTTGGTCGAACCCCGAGTGAGCCGCAGCCGCTCCGCAGAGCTTCGCGCGCTAGCTACGGAGAAAGCTCGATCCTACCGGACCAGGCGAGACGCCGGCTTGGCGGACGTGGTGATCTTGAGCCGAAGCGCGGGACGGTACGAAGGGCTGACCGGTGATTACCTCAAAGTCTATCTTGCAACTGACACAGTACCTCCAGTCCGATTTGGTGCTGAGCTCAGGTTGGAAGAAGAGATGCTGTTGGCGAGTCCGATACGAGAGCAATGAAACGCGTCTACGTAGAGACATACGGCTGCCAGATGAATGTGGCGGATACTGAACTCATGTTAGGAGTGCTCGGCCGCGTGGGCTATGTGTCCACAGAAGATCCGTCGCGGGCCGATGTGTTGTTGGTTAATACCTGTGCCGTGCGCGATAACGCCGAGCAGCGCGTGGTGGGGCGGATGGGCGAGTTGAAGCGCTACAAGCGCCCCGGTGTTGTGCTGGGAGTCGTCGGGTGCATGGCGCAGCGTCTGGGGAAGGAGCTGCTGGATGCGGTGCCGCACGTCGATCTCGTTATCGGACCCGACGGGTACCGGGCACTCCCCGAATTGATCGATGGTGCGACGGATGGGGGACGAACTACAGCAATCGAATTCAAACCTTGGGAGCACTACGAAGATGTGCCGGCACAACGCCTAGAAGGACCCAAGGCGTTCGTCACCGTGCAACGCGGCTGCGATTATAGGTGCACATTCTGCATAGTTCCAATGACGCGGGGGCGTGAGCGGAGCCGCAAACTAGGAGATGTGGTTTCCGAGGTGGAGAGGCTTGGACAGCAAGGCGTGAGTGAGGTGACACTGCTCGGGCAAACCGTGAATAGTTATCATGACGGCGTACACGATTTCGGCCAGCTGTTGCGGGCGGTGGGAGCTGTCGAGGGGATACGGAGAGTTCGGTTTACGAGCCCGCATCCCAACGATTTCAGTGACAGCGTTGTCTCCGCCATGGCGGAAGTGCCTACGGTTTGCGAACACGTGCACCTGCCCGTGCAAAGCGGCTCGTCTCGAGTGTTGAAGTTGATGGGTCGGCGCTATGACCGACACGCGTATCTGGAATGTGTGGGAAGGTTGCGCCAGGCGATTCCGGATTTGGCCATCACGACCGATGTCATTGTCGGGTTTCCGGGTGAAACGGATGAGGAATTCCTGGATACCGAGAGTCTGGTGCGCGAGGTGGAATTCGATGATGCCTTTACCTTCAAATACTCGCCGCGGGACGGGACCGGAGCGTTGAAGCTACAGGACCAGGTGCCGGAGGGCATCAAGGGTGAGCGGCTGCAGCGCATCATAGCGACGGTGAGAGAGGTCGCATGTAGAAAGAACGTCGACTTGGTGGGGACCAAAGAGCGGGTGTTGGTCGAAGGCATTGCGCGAAGGGGAGAACTGTTGCAATGTCGCTCACGAGGGAATAGGGTCGTACTGGTCGATGGGCCTGAAGAGTGGATTGGCAGCTACCGGACCGTACGTTTGACGGGGACCACGGGGGCTACGTTTACCGGCGTATCCGCCACAACTGGAAGGGGGATGGCAATCGTGGGGTGAAGAACGTTCTCGAAGAGGCAGTCATTCGTGAGTACGAAAGACTGCGATCCGAGATGCCTGGTTTCTGCGGATGCGATTTGTGCCGGGACGATGTGCTCGTTTAGACATCTCGGTGGTCTTGCTCGAAGGTTTCAAGCGGGTGCAAGCCGATCCACGAGAGGGGCACGGATGAACGGGCACGGTGATCTCGGAGACCGCATGAGGTACTGATGGACGTGCCTGTCGTTCAACTGGCGGCTTCCTACGGGGCCGGCCTTGTGGCCGGCCTCGTTTTTTTGATACCTGCTGGAGCGTTTTGGATCCTGATGCCCGCTGCAGGGGCAGTGGCTCTGTTCAGCGGATGGCGCGGTGCGCTCGCTGCGGCGGCGATTCTGGGAATCGCAACGGGGGCCGTAGTTAGCAACCAGGAGTCGAATGCATGTGGCAGGATCTGGTCCCAGGGAGTCCACACTGTGCTGCTCCGCATGCATGACAGCGGAGCGCCCAGGAGAACGACAATGGCCACCGTATTGCACTCCCGGGAAGGTTGCCGCGGATCGCTGCGTGTGAGGCTAAAGGTGGATTCGGTGACGGGCGGCTCGCGTGTGTTGGCTACCGGTTACCATCGCGGAAACGGAGTGTTTCGCGCGACGTCTGTGCGGGTCTTGTCGGGCGGCCGGTCATGGCGGTTTGCGCTCCGGGACGCAGTAAGCGCTCGAGTCCGTCGCCTCTACGGAGCTCGGGCGCCGCTGGTCGAGGCGGTCGTACTCGGGCGGCGAAGCGGAATCGATCCGGAATTGAGGGCGACATTCGCGAATTCCGGGCTGGCCCACCTGCTTGCCATATCGGGTCTCCACGTGGGAGTTCTTTCTGGCTGGATATTGATGCTGGCACGCCTCTTGGTTGGCAAGAGGAGTGCGTGGTGGTGGAGTTCTACAGCGGTTTGGTGCTACGTGGCCTTGCTCGGGTTTCCAGCGCCGGCAACACGAGCGGCGGCGTTCGTTTCCATTGTAGGATTGGCCAAGGCGCGACAGCGACATCCACCACCGAGTGCTGTTCTCGCAGTGGCCTTGCTCTTGGTTCTGGCAATCGATCCGAGGGCTGCGACGTCGGTTGGCGCCTGGCTCTCGGCGGCCGCTGTGTGGGGCACTCGGGCCGGCGCCGACTCCCTACCGAGATTCAGACTTCTGGGAGCGTCGTTGGGAGCAACGCTGGCAACCGCCCCGATAACGGCTTGGGTTTTCGGAGCCGTAGCGCCGATCGGCGTGCTGGCAAATCTGCTCGCTGTACCACTGGTGGGATAGCCGTGCCGGGCCTCTTCGTGAGCCTCATCGTGGGAGATTTCGTGGCGGCTGGGACCGGGCTCGTGCTGGCCGGCATCGAGTTAGTCTCGCGCATTGCCGCAGTGATCCCCGGAGGCCATGTGGCCGGTGCCCCGGGTCCGACATTTGCTGCGCCTTGGATACTGATACTGGCTGCCGCGATCTGGATTCGGTGGCGCCGGCCGTCAGTCGGAGTATTGCGAACCAGAGTTCTGGCTTTGGCGGCGGCCGCATCCTGGGCGCTCGCGGTTGTATCGCTCGGTTCGGTTTGGGACCGGTCGCACGACCTGACGCTCCATTTTCTGTCGGTGGGGCAGGGGGACGCGATTGCGGCTCGGACTCCCCGGGGATCGTGGGTGCTGGTTGACGCAGGACCCCGGGGGGCAAATGGTGACGCCGGTAGCCGGGTCGTGCTGCCGTTTTTCCGGCGCCACGGGGTGACCGGACTCGAGGCCGTGTTCGTCTCGCACGGCGACGCCGATCATCTGGGTGGGGTCCCGGCGGTGGTAAGGGCATTAGCACCAGAACTCGTGTTGGATCCGGGACAACCATTGGGTACGGCACTGTACCTCGAATACCTCGAGGCTCTGGATGGTGTCGGCGCCGAATGGCGGGCTGCCCGAACTGGAGATGTGCTTACGGTGGACTCGGTAACGTTCGAGGTGATTCACCCGAACCGGGCGTGGATTGAAGGCCAACTACTCCCCAACGAGAACTCACTGGTTCTGAGAGTCGGATACAAATGCTTTTCAGCCCTATTGACGGGTGACATTGGGCGGCCGGCGGAGG
>JARRLJ010000602.1:0-4603 GCA_037387025.1 Gemmatimonadales bacterium | reverse complement strand
CCAAACTGCACCGAGTCTGCGATAGCGAAGAACATCCCTCCATAGGCAACATCGACCTCGACCGTGCCCAACTCCGGAACCTCGATCGGCGCGTCGAGATGAACTGCAAAGGCCGGCACGTTCTCGAACGTGACACTGGTGACCTTACCACTATTTACCTCGGCCCTGACCGGTACCAGGCCCGCCGGCGCCTCCAGCACCAACTCCGTGACCGGCTCGCGTGCCTCCACCATCCCGGTTTCGAGCAGCACGGTGGCGACACAGATGATGTTGCTTCCCGACATCGGTGGGTACTCGACCTGCTCCATGATCACGAACCCCGCATCAGCCTCGGGTCGAGTGGGGGGAAGAACCAAGTTGCAGCAAAGGGCGGGATACCCCCGGGGCTCGCGCAGCATGCGCCTGCGTAGATCGTCGCCATGCTGTTCCAGGTAGGCCTTCTTCTCAAACATGGTGCTACCCGGCACGTCCAGCACTCCACCGACGATCACACGACCCGGCTCACCGCAGGCATGTGCGTCCACCGCGGTGAGCATCCTATCCAGTCTCATTAGACCGGCAACCCGCCTTCCGTTGTACGCCCGGACTAGCTTATCGGCCTCTCCGTCTGAATCGGATCCAGGTTCGCTTCCCGCAGCAACTCATTTAGCCGCTGCAGATCTTGCTCGATTATCGTGTTCAGGCGGATGAGCTCGGTCTGCAACAGGCCAGACAGGTGGTCGAACACGGCATAGCTCTGATCGGTGGGAGCCGACTCACCACTCTCCACAACACCCATCAGGGCAGCCAATTTGTTGTTCAGTTTGATAGGGAAGTTCAGAGGATCCTGATTGCTCTGATTCTTCACCTGGTAGATCTCCTGCTCGACGGCACTCAATTTATCCTTGACCGTAGTTCCCTGTCCCTGAATGCCTTGGTCCGAAGTCTGTTCCAGCCGGTCGTCGACCTCGGTCTTTATGCCGCGGATGTCGATGACCGCCTGGTTTGCCTCACTCACCCGGTCGCGAATCTGCAGAGCCAGGTCGAAGCGTGCCCTGAGATCGGCGAGCGTGACGCCTTCGATACGGGGATCCAGCTTGATCTCAAACTCCTGCGTTTGCGTAACGCCGTCCGCCGTGAGACGCACCTGGTACGTACCGGGGATCGCCATCGGTCCGAAATTGCCCGCCGCCCAGAAGATCCTGCCATCGAAGTCGGTATAGCCCGGGTATCTCAGGTTCCAGCGGAACGTGTTTGAACCCGCTTGCCTCGGTGGCCGAGTGTTGCCCCCACCAAAGAACCCACCGAATCCCTGGCTCTGTTGGGCGGGGCGATCGTCTTTCGTCGCAGTGTACGTCTGGATTACGCTGCCAGAGCCGTCCAAGAACTCTAGCGTCAACGAGTCGGGTGCCTTGGCCAGGTAGTAAAAGACCTGTGCGGAGTTGCTGACACCGCGCACAGGGTCGGCCGGATCAAACAAGTGAACGTCCGATTCTGCCACCTGCTGATTCAGCTGGCGCAGCGGGTCCATGTTGCTCATCATCCAGAACGAACGACCGTGTGTCGCTATCACGAGGTCGTGTTCCTCGACTACCAGGTCGGATACCTGTACGGTGGGAAGGTTCATACCGAGCGGCTGCCATTGGCCTCCATCATCCCATGACACATACACCGTGCGCTCCGAGGCCGCGTACAACAGACCGGGAACCGTGGGATCCTCCCGCACGGCACGCACGAAGTCGTCACCTGGTATGCCATTTACGATCTTGGTCCAGGACTGTCCGTAATCCTCGGTCTTCCAGACGTAGGGTGCCCGATCGTCCTCGACCAAGTAGCGGATTCCAGCAACGTACGCCTTGCCGGGAGTGTTCGGTGAAGCTTCGATCGTGTTGATCCGCACGAAGTCGGGCGCGTCCGGAGGTGTCACGTTCTGCCATGTGGCTCCCCCGTCACGCGTAACCTGGACATAGCCGTCGTCCGACCCGGCCCAAATCACGTTGCCGTCGTGGTAGGAGGGGGCGATCACGAAGACAGTGGCATATGTCTCGACACCGGTCTGGTCCTTGGTGATCGGGCCTCCCGACGGACCGATGGTGGTATACAGCACATTGGGGTCGGTGTGTGAGAAAACGATGGGGTACGACCATTGGACCCGTTCGATCAGGACCTCGGACGACTGGCCCATTGGGTTTTCGGGCCACACGTTGACGGCCCGGGTCTCTCCATTCGCATGATTGTATCGGCTGAGACTGCCACCGTAGCAACCGGCGAAGAAGATGTTCGGGTTCAAAGCACTGTTTGCTATGTAACCGCTCTCACATCCCCCGACCGTGAACAAGAAGTCGGGACTGCCCGCATTTTCGGAAAGATGGCTCCAGCCCCTGCTGGGCACGCAGGCTGTGCTGTTGTCCTGCTGGGCCCCACAGATCATGTAGGGATCGTGGTTGGTGGTCATCACGCGGTAGAACTGGGCGGTCGGGTAGTCCTGGGCAGTCCACGTCTCACCGCCGTTGACCGAGACGTTGGCCCCTCGCTCGGCGCAATCCACAGATCGTGGTTGTCGCCGTGCGGTACCCTGATGCCCTGGAACGTCTCGCCCCCGTCCCGCGAGCGGTAGAGCCCGGTGTTGAGCGCATACATGACATCCGGATCCTGTGGGTCGGCATAGATCCGGCTGTAGTAGAAGGCTCTCTGCCTCAGTCTTCGCTCCTCGTTCGTGCGCGTCCAATTCAGTCCACCGTCGTCGGAGCGGAACACTCCTCCGTCGTCCGCTTCGATGAGGGCCCAGACGCGGTACGGCGCCGCGGGCGACAGAGCGACTCCGATCTTTCCGATCGTCCCCTGCGGCAGGCCCGGATTCCGGGTTATCTCCGTCCATGTTTCACCGAAGTCGGTGCTCTTGAACAATCCGCTTCCGGGTCCCCCGGACGACATCCCCCAAGACTTGCGCCACGCTTCCCACAGTGCCGCATACATGACGGCCGGGTTGTTGGGGTCCACTGAGAGGTCGACAGCGCCGCTGCGCTCGTCGCGGTAGAGCACCTTGCGCCACGTCTCGCCGCCGTTGATCGATTTGAAGATGCCACGCTCCTCGTTGGGAACCGAGTGCACGCCGAAGGCGGCAACCCATACCATATTGCAGTCGGTCGGATGGATCCGGATCCGCGCTATGTTCTGGGTTTCGGTGAGGCCCAAGTGCTGCCACGTCTCTCCCCCGTCGGTGGACTTGTAAACCCCGTCACCCTGCTGGATGTTGCCTCGCAGCTCGGTCTCACCACCACCGATATAGACGACATCCGGATTCGCCTCGCACACCTGCACTGCGCCAATCGAAGCGGTGGTTATCTGGCCGTCGGTGACGGGGCGCCATGTGGTGCCTCCGTCGCTGGTCTTCCACAATCCGCCCCCGGTAGCACCAAAGTAGTACTCGAGCGGTCTGGCATCGCTTCCAGCCACCGCCGTGGATCGCCCACCGCGAGCTGGCCCTATGCTCTGCCATCTCAGGGCGTCATAGAGGTTCTCATCATATGTTTGTGCCTCTAGAACTGAGGCGGCGACCGCGACGAGAGCAGTGACGACCGTGACCGATTTCGCTAACAACAGACAGGCGGGAGAACGCATTGCAGGCTCCTCCGAGAGCTTCAGGCTAGTGGTGCTAGAAGGTATCCGCGTAGGGATCCATGGAAGCGGGTAGTATAGCACTCGGTTGGTGCGGAGGCGAGAATGGGAGACCGGTAGACGCCAGAACCTGTTAGCTTATAGCAGGCTTCTTGGAGGTTGCCACCATGCGTCGCCGAACTGCCATTGTGTTTGCTGGTTGGATATTGCTGGCGCTCACCACCCCGACCATTGCCGCCCAGAATCAGACAGGTGCCGCCGTCGAGCAAGAGGCGAATCGCCTGTTTGCTGAAATAATGAGCCCGTTCTGCCCCGGTCGTACTCTGGCTACATGTCCCTCACCGCAAGCCGACGAGTTGCAGCAGGAGATAAAGGCGCAACTGCGGGCGGGAGCAACGGCTGACGACATCTGGGAAGGCCTTTACGCGGCTTACGGAGACCAGGTTCGCAGCGTGCCGCGCGCCTCAGGCTTCAATCTGTTGGCGTGGGCCCTCCCCGCACTTTTCTTTGTGCTGGGAACGACCCTGCTGATTCGCAGAATGCGTCGCCGGACAACCATGGCGACGGAACCGGCTACCGATCCGACCGAAGCAATGGATCCGGAGCTCGAGGCGCGGCTGGACACGGAATTGGCTGAACTGGAGTCGCTGACCTGACTATCGTCAGGCCTCACTAGCTGTCAACAAGGTTTAGCAGCAGATTCACTGAATCCCGCGGGGCCGCTAGTACGCCGGCTCCGCCAGCGCTTGGCCAATGGGTCTCGACATGACGCTTGGCTACAGCCACAACAGTTCGTTTCACCATGGAGCGCCGACACCATGTTCGTTTTCATCCCTCCCAAGCTGACCGGCCCTCGTGTGCGACGAGTAGTCTCAGCCGTAATCCTAGTGACAATGGGATTCGTGCTTTCCGTGGGCCCAGCCATGGCCCAGGACAATGACAACGCGTACACCGAGAAGATCCTGGAATTCACCACAGAGCCGTTCTTCCTCACTCCGTACGTTGA
>JARRLJ010000601.1:0-3999 GCA_037387025.1 Gemmatimonadales bacterium | reverse complement strand
AAACTGATTCATCACACCCGATGACGGTGCCCAGGACAGCTTCGTCCATCACTCGGCGATCGACGGAACGGGGTTCAAGTCTCTCAAAGAAGGCGAGGCCGTTGAGTTCGACATGGTCGAGGGTCAAAAGGGCCCCGCTGCCGAGAAAGTCACCAAACTGAGCTGAAGTCGCTGTGGTCGTTAGTTAGGGACCGAGAGGAGTTCGGGCGACCCGTTGTGCTTTGTGCCGCCTCGGGGCGTCACGAATGGTGGCAGCGCCGTCTGGCACAGGAGCCCCAGCACCTATTCACGGTTTCTTCAAGCAGACTTAAGCCTACCTTGTTGCGGTACCTTCACTGTTAGACTCATGGATCCGGGTCCGTTCATCGCGCTCGCATTTGCATCGCCGGCAATCATCGCAGCAGTCGGGGCGATCTGGCTGGGCTCCCGGGCACTACGCATATGGAGCCAGCGCCGCGGCCGCTTGTACGATGCAATAGATCAGCTGGAAGGAGAGATTGCCGAGCTGCACGAAAGGCTCGACTTCCACGAGCGACTACTGAACGACAAACGGGATCAGGCGAGAATCGAGCCCGAGTAGGCTGCAAGATCCGTCGGCTTCAGGGACCGCCCCCCACCGTCCTCGGCTTCCGTCTGACCTGACGCAGCACGACTTGGCGTTCGGATCCGAACTCCGAGAGGATGAGAACCACCTGCAGCGGACTGATCTCGGCCACCCGCATCCGCCCCAATTCATCGCCGATCCGCACAGAATACCGCTGTCCAACAATCGTGTCGCGCAGAGTGGCAACACTGGCCGACGGATACCGGGGATCGTAGGTGATGGTCGTAACCCGCAGGTCTTGAGCCAAAGGTCGAACGTCGCTGGATTCGAGTAGCGAGGCGAAGGGGTCGCGACCGGACGCACGGTATGCGAATACCTCCCGAATGAGTTGTTCGGTCTGCCCGGGTGTTTCTCGTGAGGCGGATTCGTTGGATTGGGTCCCCTCTGGAACCGCATCAACAGGTTGCGTGACTTCCGCGACCTGGGTGGCTGTCGTGGTATCTGGCGGGGCAGCGGTACCCGTAGGTGTGGTCGGGAGCGACGCTAGAGTCGTCGGACTCGAATCTTGTCTGGTCCAGGACATCTCAAGCTGATTCGCGAACCGGATGACGTCTCCGACCGGCTCGTACCTGAACAGGAACTCCAAATCGTCGCTATATACGAAGGTATAGAGGATACCTCCAGCCTCGACCGCTTCACTCGTTACTTCCTTGATCTCATGGTAGTTGAAATCATTCTCGCCTGGGCCGGTCCGAAACAGCACCGATGTCTTAGAAACCTCGAAAGCCCGGTCCGCGTACGCTTCCGCGGTCGTGGTCCACCTTCCTACCAATTCATCCGGCACAGTTCTGTTCGGCTCAGACAGTAATGGCAGAATCACATTGGTGACCACCACAAACAGCACCAAAACGAACGCTATCCCCGCAAGAATGTTGGTCCGCTTCGAGCTACTCGATGCGGGCCTGATCCCTTGCTGCCTTCCCGACTTCATGCCTCTTGCTGTCATCTGATTGCTCCGTTCGCCCGGTCCGGCCTGCACCAGCACACCGGTCGGCAATCTGGCCGAGATCGACGCCCTCTGCCAGGAGATGCGTCACATTTTCGTACCACCATTATAAGTCTTTGCAAACAAATAACATATAGCTGCGATGTATCTAGATTGGAGTGTGGCACTCGATGAGGGCCTGCGCTCACTGTTTCAGACCTCGTACCATGTGTAGCTGGCCGGACGGTGGCCGCCGCCCAGCTCCCGTGTGCAGTGCGCGGATCACCGAGTAGTATTCTTCGACCGCTCAACGCGGTCCCCACAAACACAGGACGAAGAAGGGAAGATGGAGTGGAATCATGATAAAAGAGCTATACACCCGCCAGCAAATTGAACTCCACGAGCGGGCTCATGAACTAGCCAAGAATGTGATGCGTCCGGTCGCCGCGAAGTACGACCTCGAACAGGAGTATCCGTGGGAGGTCCAGAAAGCCATCAAGGATGCCGGACTCTCGGGCGTTTGGATCCCCAAGGAGTATGGGGGACTCGGTGGAGGCGTACTCGACCTCTGCATTGTGGTCGAAGAATTCTCGCGCGCATGTGGCGGAATGGGAGTTGGCTTTGCCGTAAATGCGCTGGGGTCGTTCCCGATTATGGTAGGCGGAACGGAGGAGCAAAAGGAACGTTGGTTACCCCCGATCGCAGCAGGAGACAAACCGCGCGCTCCCAAGGACGGCAACGAATACATCCTGAGCGGTGAGAAGAAGTGGAACACGGGCGGAGCGGTAGCATCGTTCAACACCATTTTCGCCGTCACTAATCCAGACCGGGGCGCACGTGGGGTATCCGCATTTGTGGTGGAGGAAGGGACCCCGGGGTACAGGATCGGCAAGCACGAGGACAAGATGGGCATCCGTTGCGTGCCGGTGGTGGAGATCCACCTGGACGACTGCAGGGTACCCGCTGAAAACCTCTTGGGCGGCGAGGAGGGGCGGGGCTTCAAGCACTGCATGATCACACTGGACAGAGCCCGCCCCGGAGTTGCGGCCCAGGCCGTCGGCTTGGCACAGGGTGCCTTGGACCTGGCAATGGAGTACACGCACCAGCGGCAGCAATTCGGACAGCCGGTCAACGCGTTTCAGGGCATCCAGTGGATGCTGGCGGACATGGCGACACAAATCGAAGCCGCTCGTCAGTTGGTTCACACCGCGGCACGCACGATAGACTCAGGACACAAGCACATCACGAAGATCTCTGCCATGTGCAAGCTGATGGCAACGGATGTGGCCATGAAGGTGACAACAGACTGTGTCCAGCTATTTGGCGGTTACGGATACTGCAAGGACTATCCGATAGAGAAATACATGCGTGACGCCAAGATCACCCAGATCTACGAAGGCACTAACCAGGTGCAGCGGCTAGTGATCGCGAGAAACCTGCTCCGCGAGGCCGCTGGGGCAGGTGGCTGAACCTGAGGAGATCCCGCTAGACCCTCTTAGTCTGGGCTTGACGCAGGCCCACAAGGCCCTATCTTCGCATCATGGATCATATATGATCTTCAAAGATCATATATGATCTGCGAAAGGGCCGGCCATGTTCGACGAAGACGCTGACATCCGATACATCCATCCCCCTGAAGCGGGCGAAGCAGAGCAGAGCCACAAGGTCCAGCCTGTAGTCGACGCCTACACCCACTGGGTGCTGGGCCGCCTTGTGGGAATCAAGGGTCGGAACGTGCCGGACGTCGCGTACTACATCCTCCGGGACTGGATCCAGTCGCACCAACAGGAACTCGAGCACTTGGGTATTGGAGTACAGGTGCGCCAAGGCCAGCTGATCCTACACAGCAATGATGGGTAGCCGAACCGCCAGGCCGTAATCCTCCGATCAACTCACCCACGCCGTACGCCGCCCGACCTGTCGGGGGCATACCTTGCACCGCTGGCTCCGTGGTTACACCTTCCCCCGCTTCCTAAAACGGACTCAGTTCCACTGAAAGAAGGAGGTTCACGATGGGTGGAATCAACGTCTCGCGATGGTTGCTGGGCGGACTCGCAGCCGGGGCTGTCGTCTGGGTGCTGGAGGGCGTGTCCAGCGTTTTCTACATGGACGATGCACAGGCCGCCCTCGAAGCGGCCAATCTATCGATGGACATGACCGCCAGTACGTGGATTCTCACGGTTGTGTTGAGCTTGATAGTTGGTTTCGCGCTGGTGTTCTTCTACGCGGCCGCTAGGCCCCGGCTAGGTCCAGGCCCCAAGACAGCGACAACTGTGGCAGTGGCGCTCTGGTTCGCCAGCTATCTGGTTTCGTTACTCGGCTACCAGATGATCGGGTTGTACCCAAAGAGCATGCTTGCTCTGTGGGGCCTGGTCGGGCTGATCGAACTGATCGCTGCAGCAATGGTCGGAGGTTGGATCTATCGGGAAGCGGAGGCGTCGGCCGGGGTATAGAGTGCAGAGTGAAGAAC
>JARRLJ010000600.1:1045-3349 GCA_037387025.1 Gemmatimonadales bacterium | reverse complement strand
GTCGCATCACGCACGATCGCGTCCGCCAGCGGCAGCACGAGCAGTGTATCACCGGGCCGTACCAACCACCCCGTGCACGCCGACAAGACCATGAGAGCAATACCCGCCGCCACCAGTTGCGGCAGCGAAAAGGTGATCACACGCCGGCCGCTACGCCGCGTCTCGATATCGACCACACCAGGCGTGGTCGGCGCGTCCGCGTTGATTCGTGACGCGATGCCGTTCCAGATGTTCCGTTCGGGCGGCTTGTCGGGCATTGCTCCGGCTCGCTGGACCACAGCCCGCAACTGCTCGAGCGTGGACCTGCACTGGATGCAACCCGTCAAGTGTTGCTCTATCGCCTCCCGATCTACCTCGTTCAACTCGCCATCGAGGTATTCAGAAAGCCGATCTATCCAGATATCACTCATCTTATGGACTCCGTTCACCGCTCCAGGTGTTGGCGCAGGGCCATGCGCGCCCGGTGCAGCTGTGCCTTGCTCGTTCCCTCGGTCACTCCCAGCATGCCCGCGATCTCGTGGTGCTTGAACCCCTCCACGTCGTGTAGCACGAACACCTTCCGCGCTCCGTCGGGCAGGCGGCCGATGGCCGACTCGAAATCGATGCCCAGTTCAGGTGGCGCGGATTTGTCATGTACACGGTCGAAAACCCCTTCCCCATCTCTGAGTCTTTCCCGTTCCCTCCCCACGACGGCTCTCCGTCCCAGAATCAAGTTGATGGCGAGCCGGTAGAGCCAGGTCCCGAAGGCGGAAGCGCCGCGGAAGGTTCCCAGCTTCTCCCAAGCCCTGACGAAGACGTCCTGAGTGACTTCATCTGCCAATTCATCACCGATCATCCGTCGGGCCAGGCTGTGGATCCGGGCGACGTGGGCCTCGTACAGCCGCTGAAACGCCAGCGCGTCGCCACTAGCCGCCAGGGCGCAGTCCGCAGCTTCCGCATCCCTCCTTGCGGTATCCTCCCGGTTATTCAGGACAATCACCCTGCGGCGCTACCATCTTCATTCGCCTAGTTTGATAGTGAAACGTTGGAAATGGTTGAAATACCGGGAGACGGGAGATGATAACCGGGAGACGGGAAAAGGGAGACGGGAGACGACCGCCCAGCCCAGCCCATTCCGGGAGCCGGTGGGGCTGCGCGGCCGGGCTCGTCTCCCGTCTCCCATCTCCCGTCTCCCGGTTACCCCAACACCCACCCCATATACCAAGCAACAATTTGCTCTCCGAAGACAAACGTGAGGCCCGCGGCGGCGGCTAGGAAGATTCCGAAGGGCACCAGCCGCTTTTGCTTCAAAGACAACGGCACGAACACCAGGGTACCCAGGAGCGACCCTCCGAATATCGTGAGCAGGACGCCCCTCCAGCCCACGAACGCTCCCACCATTGCCATCATCTTGATGTCTCCCCCACCCATCGCTTCTTTGCCGAACATCTTGCTGCCGGCTACCGCGACCCCGTAGAGCAGCACGAAGCCGACAGCCGCACCGATGACCGCCTGCAGCACGCCCTCCCAACCTCCCCTGTAGGAAAGCAGCAGGCCCAGCACGAGACCGCCCAGGGTGTATTCGTCGGGAATCAAGTAGTGCCGCGCGTCGGTAACAGCTATTCCCAACAGCAGGGTGCCGAACACCGCCGCAGCGAGTCCCGTCAGATTCAGCCCGTAGTGCCAAGCTGCCGCTGCCCACAACAGGGCTGTAATGAGCTCTATGATCGGGTACTGTACCGAGATCGACTCGCGGCAGTGGCGGCATTTCCCGCCCAGAACCACCCACGACAGGATCGGAACGTTATCGTACCACGCGATTGCCGCCTGGCAACGGGGACAGTGCGAGCCGGGGAATACGACCGACTCGTCCACGGGGAGACGAAGAATCAAGACATTGAGGAAGCTCCCCAGCATCGATCCCAGCAGTGCGGCGATTGCTATTCCTATTATGTCAGGTGACACGTTGCACCTCGTAGAGGATTATTCCGGTGGCGACCGCGACGTTGAGCGATTCAGCCCCACGGGCAAGCGGAATGGCCACGCGTTTGCGCGCGAGGGCGGCCACGGCTGGCCTGACACCCGCCCCTTCGTTTCCTACGACGAGCGCTAGCTTCCCTGGTGGAGCGGCACGCGACAGGGGTGTTCCGTCCGATTCTGCCACACACAGCGTGAGATCGTTCTCTCGCAGCCAAGCGGAATGAGCGTCGTCGGTCGCCGCAGCGGTCGGAAGCCGGAAACGGGCACCGGCTGCTGCCCTGAGAGCCTTGGGATTGGCAGGATCTGCAGTTCCCTTGAGCAAGATGGCTCCACTGCTGCCAAGCG
>JARRLJ010000600.1:0-963 GCA_037387025.1 Gemmatimonadales bacterium | reverse complement strand
GAGAGGACTGATCTAGGATGCTCGATGATCGCCACGACCCCCTGCGGACTTTCGGTATCCGCCACCTGACGCAGGATCCGGTCGGTAACTTCTTCGATCGGCACCGCGTGAGCGGCCAGCCGAGCCAACAGCTCACCTCCACGTCGGGAGCCACCGAGCACCTTGTCACAGATCACACCCCGAAACGTCACACCCGCATCCACCGCTTCTTCGACCAGGCGGACGCCCTCTGCGAGGGTGAGGTTCTTGCGGCTGCGGCTTCTGCGCCGTTGCAGATTCCGAGCGAGCGTAATCAGATTAGACGCCATGCGCCATCATCTCAGTGAGTACCATGCGGGCATCAATGTGACCATTGCCGTCACTTTCGCCAAGCTCCTTCGATCACCCAGCGACCTGGGGTCGGGTTGAAGATCGCGCTAAGCATAGCCGGATCTGACTCCGGTGGGGGGGCGGGCATCCAAGCGGACCTCAAGACGTTTCATCAATTCGGGGTGTTTGGAACCAGCGTGGTGGTGGCCATAACCGCCCAGAACACGAAAGGCGTGACGGCGGTGCATGCTGTGCCGACCGAAACCGTCGACGCTCAGATCGAAGCCGTCGCAAGCGACCTGCGTCCCAACGCGTTCAAGACCGGGATGTTAGCCACGGCAAACCTGGTCGAAACCGTTGCCCGATCGATGACAAGACATGCACTGCCCAACTACGTGCTCGATCCCGTGATGGTAGCGACATCGGGACACCGTCTGTTGGATCGCGACGCCGAGCGGACGGTCCGGGAGCTGTTGCTGCCGCTGGCGACGGTTGTCACTCCCAATCTTGATGAGGCCAGCATTCTGGTTGAGTCAGAGGTGAACTCGGTCGAGACCATGGAGCTGGCAGGGAGATCCCTCGTGGAAATGGGAGCCGGAGCTGCGCTCATAAAAGGGGGACACCTGGCCGGCGAATCGCTCGTCGACGTCTTGG
>JARRLJ010000599.1:0-4584 GCA_037387025.1 Gemmatimonadales bacterium | reverse complement strand
TCTGGTACTTCAGGTAGTACGCGTGCTCCCATACGTCCAGCCCCAGGATCGGGGTCTTGCCCTCCATCAGCGGGCTGTCCTGATTGGCTGTACTCTCGACCGCCAGCTTGCCGCCGTCCACGACGAGCCATGCCCATCCGCTCCCGAAACGCGTAGCGGCTGCGTCGGAGAACTGGGTCTTGAATGTGTCAAAGTCCCCGAAGGTCCCATTGATGGCTTCTGCCAATTGCCCACCGGGTTGCCCACCACCGCGGGGCCCCATCACCTGCCAGAAGAGCGAGTGATTGGCGTGGCCGCCACCATTGTTGCGGACCGCCTTGCTGATGGCGTCGGGCACGGCGCTCATGTCGGCGATCAACTGCTCGATACTCTTTCGCTGCAGGTCAGCGTGGCCCTCGAGAGCTCCGTTCAGTTTGGTCACGTAGCCTTGATGGTGCTTCGTGTGGTGAATCTCCATGGTGCGGGCGTCGATATGCGGTTCCAGCGCGTCGTAACCGTAGGGAAGTGCGGGAAGTTCGTGAGGCATTGCATCACTCCGTAGCGAATTCGGTTCAGGGCGAACACGTAATTACACACCATGCCCTCGTGGGGACAAGTGTGCGGTTCCTGACCCCGGCGTGGTGTAGTGAGGAGCCTGCCCGCTGCTCTCCGTCACTCGTCATTGCCTTGCCCCGATGATGTTATAGACTAGTCTTGTGTATGTTCTGATCTCCTACGGTGCTTTTGCCGTGACCAATCCATGACTGACTCGGGAATCATCGAACATCCCGGCTTTGCCGTGCTGGAAGATGTCAGCTTGCAGCTGGCGCGCGGCCTCGGTTCGGAAGACTTGCTCGTGAGCGTGGCGGGCGCGCTTTGTCGCGGGTTGAAGACCGACGAGTGCCGCATCTGGGTGCGCACGCCGGATGGAGCTTCGTTCAGGGCTATTGCTCCGGAGGGGAATCCCGCGCCCCAGCCGGGAATGGCCGATCAAGTGAGGGAATGGGTAGAGGGCCACGAGCACCGGGACCGCTCGGATGGCGGCTGGCATTTTCGGGTTCCACTGGTATACGAAGGTGAGCGGTTGGGCCTACTGGATTCGTTCGTACCGGACTCTCCCGAAGCCGAGATATACCACAAGGTGATAGCAATAGTGGCGAACATGTTGTCGCCCCTGCTGGCATCGTTCGAGCTTTCGGAGGATCTCGCCAGCGAAGTGGCGGCGCGCACGCGCGAAACAGAGGCGCAGCGCCGGTTCACGTCGAAGATCATCGACTCACTTCCGGTTGGTCTCTACGTTATTGATCGCGACTACAACATTCAGGCATGGAATGCCCGGCGCGAAACAGGAAGGCAGGGCGTGGGCCGGGAGACGGCACTCGGCAAGCCGGTCTTCGACGTGCTCCACCGCCAACCGCGAGACTTATTGAAACGAGAGTTCGATTCTGTATTCGCCACGGGGAGGATCGAACAGGTGGAAGTCCAGTCCAGCTCGACTGGAGAGCCACGGCACTATCGAATCACCAAGGTGCCCATGCGGCTGCATGACGATGAGATCTCCCACGTGATTACGATCGGCGAGGACCTGACCGATTGGAAGACAGTACAGCGCCAGGCGGCGCAAACCGAGAAACTCGCGGCGCTGGGTCAGTTGGCCGCCGGCGTGATGCACGAGCTCAACAACCCACTGGCCACCATCGGTGCCTGTGTTGAGGCGCTCACTCTCAGGAGTGGTGACCTACCAGAGTCCGAGAGGCCGACGATTGAGGAGTACCTGCGCATCGTTGACTCCGAGCTCTCTCGCTGCAAGGCAATTGTCGACGGTCTGTTGGATTTCTCGCGACCCAAATCACGCGCGATGAAGCCTATGCAGATAAACCAGGTCGTCGAGGATGCCCTCTTCCTGGTCAAGCACCACGACAGGTTCAAGCGAATCCAAGTGGTACGCCAGCTGGGGGCAAATCTGCCGGAGATATTGGGAAACGCCGAGCAGTTGATTCAGGTATTCCTCGCACTGATGCTGAACGCCATCGATGCCATGGAGGGAACCGGAACGTTAACGGTCACCACTGAAATGAGCATGGAGCGCGAAGGCGAGATGGTGATCGAGTTCGCCGATACGGGAATGGGAATTCCGTCGGATGATATTCCCAAGATCTTTGAGCCTTTCTTCACAACGAAACAGCCGGGGCGTGGAACTGGCTTGGGCCTGTCCATTTGTTATGGAGTGGTACACCAGCATGGATCGTTGAGACCTCGGTCGGATTTGGCATGAAGATTCTCGTAGTGGAGGACGATAGGAGCGTTGGGCAGTTCGTCAAACGGGGCCTGGAGGAACAACGCATCCAGACAGACCTGATAGCGGACGGCATGGAGGCGTTGGACCGCGCTTCCCAAGCTGAGTACGACGTGATTGTGCTAGACCTGCGACTGCCGAGTCTGTCCGGTCAGGAGGTGTTGCGAACACTGCGGGATAGAGGCGTTGAGACACCCGTCTTGGTACTCACGGCACAGGACGCCGTCGAATCCAAAGTACAGGCGTTGCGCACGGGGGCCGACGACTACGTGACAAAACCGTTTGCGTTCGAGGAATTGCTGGCGCGAGTCGAGGCTCTCTACCGCCGTCCCAGGGACATCGCCTCTCCCGTCCTGTCGGTGAGTAACTTGGAGATCGATACCGGGAAGCACGAGGTCAGGCGCGACGGGAAGGTACTCGAGCTCACTCCCAAGGAGTACTCGGTTCTCGAATATCTGGCCCGCAACACGGGGCGTGTCATGACACGCACTCTGATTACTGAATACGGGTGGGGATATCACTTCGATCCAGGTACGAACGTCGTTGACGTGGTGATCAACCGGCTTCGTAAGAAAGTGGACCAGGGATTCAAGATGAAACTGATCCACACAGTACGCGGCGTTGGGTACGTCCTGAAGGCCTAGATGAACACCATTCGCGGCCGTCTGGCGGTGTCCTACGCCGTCGCGATGGTTGCCACGCTCGGCATCTTTGCGGCCACCATCTACTACGTAGAGCGACCCACCAGCTCTCGCGGGGGTCCCGGGCTACGTCCTCGTGCTGGGTCGGGTTGGTGACTTGTTCGTGTCAGGGGCCGTTCCCGCCGATACGGCTCAGGAACCGATGGTGGTCGATACGGGACCCATTGTGGTGTCAGGGTTAGACACAGCCGCAGTAACCCGATTCGATGAGGCTGCTCGGGCACTTGGCAGGGACGGTGGAATAGGATCCGTTGATCTCGGATCGGAGATAGGAGAGGTCCGTTTCCACGTGCGCCCCGTCAGCATGGCGGGCGCTGAGATCACGGCAGTGGTTGCCGGCCTTTCCACGGCCCGGTTGGTGCTCAGACCGCAGCGTCTGCTGCTGGTCATGTTGCTCGTTGCTCCTCTAGGTATTGCGGCTTCCGCCGCGCTCGCGTACGTGCTAGCGGGAAAGACCCTCCATCCTGTGGATATGCTCGTAGACGAGGTTGAAGCGATATCCGACGGCCGGAGCCTGCACCGGAGACTGGCTGTTCCCACGACCAAAGACGAGCTGTTCCGGCTTGCCACGACGTTGAACGCCATGTTGGCAAGACTGGAGACTAACTTCTTGGCGCTCCGTCGTTTCACGGCTGACGCCAGCCACGAGTTGAAGACACCCCTCACGGTGCTGCGGTCTGGAATCGAGCGAGCGATAACCCATCCCAAGGTAAAGCCCGAGGTAATGGAGGTTCTGGAGGAAACACTGCTCGAGGTCAAGCGGATGACCGAGCTGGTGGACTCGCTGCTGACTCTGGCTCGAGCAGACGAAGGCAGGGCTCCACTTCACCTGGAACGAGTTGAGTTGCGTGACATTCTCGCTGAGGTCGCGGAGACAGCGAACATTCTGAGCGAGCAGTCGGCGGTGGCGATATCGGTTGTGACTCCCGACAGGCCGGTTACGCTTTCGATTGACCGCAACCGAATCCGTCAGCTTCTCATGAATCTGCTGACCAACGCCATCAAGTACACGGCGGCTGGAGGGGAGGTGTCGGTAGATGCGAAACGGGAGAGCGGAGATGTGGTGATAAGGGTCCGCGACACCGGCATCGGGATTGCCCCAGGAGAGCTACCGCACGTGTTCGACAGGTTCTGGCGCGCTGATCCGGCCCGGAGTCGCAGCGGTCAGCGATCGGGGTCGGGGCTTGGACTCGCTATCTGCAAGTGGATAGCCGAGGCGCATGGCGGTTCCATCCATGTGCAGAGCAAGCCAGGGCGGGGAACCACCATGACCGTGGTTCTTCCGATTACCACAGATCACGTGCCGGCGAGCGAGTTGTCCGTAAGCCATTGATTGAAAGGGCCTTACACCGTTTCTTCAGCGCGCTTCTTGCACCGCTGGACCGTTCTCGGCTCCAAATCTTGCGCCCGGTCACTTCACGTGTAGGTTATCGCCCTCGTGTGCTCCAGCATTATGTGACGCACGTCACATCTTTGTCATCGTTTTGTAATGGTTCCACCACGCTGTTGCCAGTCAAGGGTTGCGACGGCGGGGTAGAATTAATCAAGACATTGTTTGGAGGCGAGTCGTGTTTGACAACCTCATGGAATCCAATCCTGACAAAAAGG